>NZ_JBMLTR010000079.1:0-18448 GCF_049239865.1 Aquidulcibacter sp. | reverse complement strand
CATTGACGATCCCCATATCCATGCCCGCTTTGATCGCGTGATAGAGGAAGACCGCGTGCATGGCCTCGCGCACCGGCTCATTACCCCGGAACGAGAAAGACACGTTGGAGACCCCACCCGAAACATGGGCATGGGGCAAGGTTTCGCGAATGATGCGCGTCGCTTCGATAAAGGCGACACCATAATCATTATGCTCTTCAATGCCGGTCGCGACCGCAAAGATATTGGGGTCGAAAATGATATCTTCGGGCGGAAAGTCCAGCTTGTCGCGCAAGAGATTATAGGCACGGGTGCAAATCTCGACTTTGCGATCAACCGTATCGGCTTGGCCCAATTCATCGAACGCCATGACGACGGCGGCAGCCCCATAGCGGCGTACCTTCTTAGCTTGAGCCAAGAATTGCGCCTCACCTTCCTTCATCGAGATAGAGTTTACGATGGGCTTGCCTTGGGTGCATTTCAGGCCCGCCTCAATGATCTCCCACTTAGAGCTGTCGATCATCAGAGGCACTTTAGCGATATCGGGCTCTACCGAGATCAGGTTCAAGAAGGTCGTCATCGCCTTCACGCCATCGATCAGCGCCGCATCCATATTGATGTCGAGCACATTGGCCCCACTCTCAACTTGTTGCAGCGCGACGGCCAAAGCAGCGGTATAATCGTCATTTTCAATGAGCTTACGGAACTTGGCAGAACCGGTCACATTGGTCCGCTCGCCGACGATGACAAAGTTAGAAAAAGGATTGGTCAAATTGTTCTCGATCACGCTGCAGCGGTAAAGGGTTCAAGGCCAGAAAGCCTCAAGGCGGTTTGGATCGCAGGGGCGACGCGCGGCTTACCATGGCTGGCGGCGTGGGCGATGTGATGAATATGGTCTGGCGTCGTGCCGCAGCATCCCCCCATCACATTGACCAGTCCCTCTTGCGCCCAAGGCGTCATGGTGTGGCACATGTCATCAGGTGTCTCGTCATAGCCACCAAAGGCGTTTGGCAGACCGGCATTAGGATAGACCGAGACCCGACAGGTTGCGACGCGCGACAATTCTGCCAAGAAGGGGCGCATCTCATTAGGGCCCAAGGCGCAATTGAGGCCGATGGACCAAGGGTTCACATGGCGAACGGCGTTCCAGAAGGCTTCGACGGTCTGGCCAGACAAAGTGCGCCCCGAACGGTCCGTGATCGTGCCGGAAATCATAATGGGCACAGCCTCGCCACGCTCTTCCAACACCTCAGAAATCGCATAGAGCGCGGCCTTGGCCACCAAGGTGTCGAAAATGGTCTCAACCATCAGGAAATCAACACCGCCATCCAGCAGGCCCAAGGTTTGCTCCCGATAAGCAACAACCATTTCATCAAAGGAAGCAGCACGATAGCTTGGATCATTCACATCCGGTGACAAGGACAAAGTCTTATTCGTTGGCCCGATGGAACCGACAACGGCCTTGGGCGCATCGGCCGTTTCAAACGCCAAACACGCCTGACGGGCAAGCTTGGCGGCTTCGAAATTCAGCTCATAAGCAAGGGGTTCAAGCGCATAATCGGCTTGGCTGATCGTAGTCGCATTGAAGCTATTGGTGGAGATGAGATCAGCACCGGCCTTCAAGAAAGCCTCATGAATGCCCAAGATGATGTCTGGCTTGGTGATGACCAACAGATCATTATTACCCTTCAACGGATGGCCATGATCGGCAAAGCGGTCACCGCGATAATCATCTTCTTCCAGCTTGAACGTCTGGATCATCGTGCCCATCGCACCGTCCAAAATCAGGATACGATCTTGAGCGATGGCTTCGATCTTGGCCAAACGGTCTTGGCGGCTCGGGAAATGGGTCATGCCGCATCCTTTTCGGTGGTAGGTGTTTTAAGGCCTAACCGACGGCAGGTAGCCAGCGAGAGCTCTGCTCGGTTGAGGGTATAGAAATGGAAGCGGTCCACGCCTTCGGCCTGCAGCTTCAAGCACAGGTCAGCCGCGACAGAAGCGGCCACCATGTCGCGAACCTCTGGGCTTTGATCGAGGCCGTCAAAGGCTTCCGCAAACCAAGCAGGAATGCTGGTGCCGGTCGATGTCGCCATACGTGTATAACCAGCGACATTGCCGACGGGCATAATGCCAGGCAGCAAAGGAATGGTGATGCCAGCTTTGGCCGCCGCATCGCGGAAGCGCAAATAGACATCTGCTTCACAAAAGAACTGGCTGATCGCACGCGTGGCACCCGAATCGATCTTGGCCTTCAACACGTCGATATCATGCTGGAGGCTCGGGCTTTCAGGATGCTTCTCAGGATAAAAGCTGACCGATACGTCAAAGTCGGCAATCCGGCGGGCTGCTGCAGTCACTTCGGTAGCATTCAAATAACCATCGGGATGGGGCTCAAACGCGGTGCCGACACCGGTTGGGGGGTCCCCACGCAGGGCCACAATATGACGCACGCCTGCCGCCCAATATTCCCGCAGCACCTCATCGACTTCCGCCTTAGACGCAGCAACACAAGTCAAATGGGCTGCAGGTTGCAGGCTGGTCTCGTCCAAGATGCGCTTTACGGTGCGGTGCGTACGTTCACGGGTCGAGCCGCCAGCACCATAGGTTACCGAAACAAAATCAGGCGAAAGGGGTGCTAAGCGGGAAACCGCATCCCACAATTTGGCTTCCATCGCCTCAGATTTAGGCGGGAAAAACTCAAAAGAAATCGTGGGCTGGCTCATGATGTAATCCTAGATTCTAAACGTTCTTTTATGACAGTTGGAGCAACGGAAGCAGGCAGTACCGCCTTCCACAATGTGACTGCCAGCCCTGACTGGCCAGCTTCTGGGGCAATGTGCTCAACCGCGCCCACGACCAAGCCAAACTGCTCGCACCATTGCGTAACTTCCTCATCTGGAAAGCCAAGGCGGCGATGGGCATGAACTTCGCGCAATTCCTCAAAAGCATGTGGCGCAAAGTCTGCAATCAGCAAGGTTCCACCGGGTTTCAGGATGCGGGCTGCTTCTTTGATCGCCGCTTGAGGCTCGGGCAAATAGTGCAGAACCTGATGAATGGTCACCAGATCCGCGCAATCATCTTCATAGGGCAGGCCCAAAATATCGGCCTGACGGACCGAAGCCTGACCACTCCCAGTATCATCCAAGCGCGCACGGGCAAGGGCCAACATCTTGCGACTGGAATCAACCCCTTCGGCGCGGCGCGCTTGCGGGGCGAATAATTCGATCATGCGCCCAGTGCCCGAGCCCAAATCAATATGGAGGCCAAAGTGCTGCCCCGCGACCGCGTCAACTAAGCCCGCCTCAACCAGAGCTTCTGGTTGGTGCAAGCGGCGCAAAGCGTGCCATTCGTCGGCTGCCGTTTCAAAGTAAGCACGCGCCACTTCTTCACGTTGCGCTTGGACCTGTGCCAAACGCTCGAGATCCCGATGAAGAATAGAATCATCCTTATCCACCTCATCCAAGATGGCGCGGATAATGCGCCCTGCAGATCCATCGGTTTTTAAGCGAAAGAATACCCATGCACCTTCCGGTCGACGTTCCAGCAAGCCCGCTTCAGCCAATAGCTTTAAATGGCGCGAAACCCGCGGCTGACTTTGATTAAGCACGGTAGACATTTCACCAGCCGCCAATTCGCCGCGCGCCAACAGAACCAGAATCCGCAAACGCGTCGGTTCCCCAATAGCCCTCACAATGTCGACGATCGTGTCCATGCCAAATCCTAACATGAAGATATAAACATATCTTTATATGATCTGGCAAGGACTTTATGCGACATCGCAGACAAAGGGGTTTGAAGTCGCTGAAAACCTCCATACAGAGTTCTCATGACAGAAGCTATGCCTAAGCCCTCAACCGTGACAATTCATACGGATGGTGCCTGTTCGGGAAACCCCGGCCCGGGCGGCTGGGGTGCAATTCTACAATTCAACGGCAATGAGAAAGAGATTTTTGGTGGTGAACCTTTGACCACCAATAATCGGATGGAACTCATGGCCGCGATTATGGCACTGGAGAGCCTGAAACGCCCCTGCCTGGTGGTTCTCTATACGGATAGCCAATATGTGCGCCAAGGCATCACTGAGTGGATCCATGGTTGGAAGAAGCGGCAATGGCGCAAGGCGGATGGTAAACCCGTAATCAACGCAGATTTGTGGCAGCGCCTAGAAACCGCCAACAAAGCCCATAAGGTGGACTGGCGCTGGGTTAGAGGTCATGCAGGTGACCCAATGAATGAGCGGGCAGACGGCCTGGCCCGTCAAGGCACAGAGCTTGCCCGCTCAAAATAGGTTTAGATGTCGGCATATACATGGGTTTCGGCGGCTGCCCCTTCATGGGTGACAGCACCCAAATAGGCAGGGCCAACCAGTTTCGCAAACTTGGCAATCGCACCGGAGTTGTAATTGGTCTTGCGTGGCTTCCAAGCAGCACGGCGGGCTGCAAGAACTTCCTCAGACACTTCCAGGTCAATCGTGCCAGCTTGGGCGTCAATGGCAATGATGTCGCCATTTTCCACCAAAGCAATCGGTCCGCCTACGGCTGCTTCTGGCCCGACATGGCCAATACACATACCACGCGTTGCGCCCGAGAACCGTCCATCGGTAATCAACGCAACGTCCCCGCCCCGACCTAGACCATAGAGCGCAGCGGTGGTGGACAACATTTCGCGCATACCTGGGCCACCACGAGGGCCTTCATAGCGGATGACCAAGACTTCACCGGCTTCAAATGCTTCGTTAGAAACGGCTTCAAAGCATGCTTCTTCACCATCAAACACCCGGGCAGGACCACGGAAGGTCAAATTGGCAAGACCTGCGATTTTCAGCATGGCCCCTTCTGGTGCCATGGACCCCCACAAGCCAACCACGCCGCCATTTTCCGTCAAAGGCGCTTTCACCGAGTGGATGACCTTTTGATCGGGGTTCCATGTTACCTCTTCGATATTCTCGCCCAAGGTCTTGCCGGTTACGGTAATGCAATTGCCGTCGATGAGATTTTCGTCGAGCAGGGCGCGCAACAACATCGGCATGCCACCGGCCTCGCCCATATCCTTGGCGACATATTGGCCGCCGGGCTTTAAGTCTGCGATCCAAGGCGTCAACATGAAGGCGTCGGCGACGTCTTTCATGGTGAACTCAATGCCGGCTTCGTGCGCCATGGCGGGCAAATGAAGCGCGGCATTGGTCGAGCCACCCGTGGCAGCCACGACGATTGCGGCATTCACAAAGGCTGCTCGGGTACAAATGTCACGCGGGCGCAGATTGCGCACGATCAGGTCTACAACCGCATGACCAGAGGCAACGCCATAGGCGTCGCGGTCCAGATAGGGGGCGGGCATGGAGGAAGACAAGGGCAAGCTAAGGCCAATGGCTTCTGCCACACAGGCCATGGTGTTGGCGGTAAATTGGCCACCGCACGCCCCATCACTTGGGCAAGCATGACGCTCAATCTCACACAATTCTTCAAAATCCATTCGGCCAGCTGCATGGGCACCAACGGCCTCAAACACTTCCTGAACGGTGATATCCTTACCCTTATGTCTGCCGGGCAGGATCGAGCCGCCATAAAGAAAGACGCTGGGCACATTGAGACGCAACATCGCCATCATCATGCCAGGCAAACTCTTGTCGCAGCCAGCGACCCCGACCAACGCGTCATAGGAATGACCACGGATCGAAAGCTCAACGGAGTCGGCAATTACTTCGCGCGAGACCAGCGAAGAACGCATCCCTTCATGGCCCATCGCGATCCCATCGGTGACGGTGATCGTACAAAACTCGCGAGGGGTCGCACCGGCTTCCTTCACGCCAGCTGCGACTGCATGACCCTGACGCATCAAAGCCGTGTTGCAGGGCGCACTTTCATTCCAGCACGTGGCGACACCGACAAATGGGGCCTCAATCTCGCGCGTGCCAAGCCCCATCGCGTAATAATAGGAGCGGTGTGGCGCGCGTGCTGCGCCTAAAGTGACGTGGCGACTTGGCAGTCTTGATTTATCCCAGATGCGAGTGGTCATGGCTATTCCTCATTAGTCTCCCGCCTTATGGCGCGGGATCAGTTTTTTTAAAAGCGCAGCAACGGATTTGTGACCATTTGTTGCAGGCTGTTTGGGTCCTGATGGCCGCTGACCGGTTAGGCCTAGCCCTTAAACCCAGTCGCCACCATGAACAGTTCCACACTCTCAGCGCGGCTAGAGGGCGGTTTGGCGTGACGCACGTCTTTAAAGGATTGCTTCAAGAGCGTCAGGATTTCGTTTTCGGTGCCCCCTTGGAACATCTTCGTCACAAACGCACCCCCCGGCGCGAGAACCCGCATCGCAAAGTGGGCTGCGGCCTCGGACAAAGCAGCGGTGCGCAAATGGTCTGTCTGCTTATGCCCGACCGTATTGGCGGCCATGTCACTCATTACCAAATTGGGCGCTCCACCAAGCAGCTCGATGAGGTGGTCTTCCATCCCCTCGGCTAAGAAATCGCCTTGAATGATCGTTGCGCCCTCAATTGGGTCCATCGGCAAGAGATCAATGCCGACCAAAGCTGCTGCGCCACGGCGGGCGACAACTTGCGTCCAGCCGCCTGGTGCAGCACCCAGATCAATCACCCGTCCATGATTTGGGATAAGGTTGAATTTCTCATCCAATTCAATGAGTTTGTAAGCAGAACGCGCCCGCCAGCCATCGGCGCGGGCTTTATGGACATAAGGGTCATTCAATTGTCGTTCGAGCCAGCGAGCGGACTGCGCGGTACGATTCTTGCCCGTTTTGACTCGTGTTGGCGTAGCACGCGTATCTGTTTCACCGACATCAAAGACGACCCGACGCCTACGCTCTGGCAATGCAGGTGGCGGACCCTTTTTGGCCCATTTTCCTTTATCTTTTTCGTCACTCATGATTTTGCCCGCCTCCGCCTGCGCCGGCGGCGCGGTGGTTCTAACATCGTAAGGATTAGCCCCTCGCGTAGACCGCGATCTGCGACACGAAGGCGAAGACTGGGCCAACGGTCCAAAATGGCTTCCAAAATTGCAGCACCTGCCAATACTAAATCAGCGCGGTCCGGCCCGATGCAGGGTTCGGCTGCCCGTCCGGCTTTATCTCGCGCCGTCAAATTCGCGATAGCAGCGCGCGTGTCGCCTTCAGAAATCCACAAGCCATCAACGAGACGACGGGAATAGCGGGCTAAACCTAAATGTACCCCTGCAAGGCTTGTGACAGCGCCAGATGTGCCGACAATATGGGCTTTGCCAGAAATCAAATGGTCGCGAACCTCATCAGGGGCACTAAAGCCGGCCACATGATCGGCCGCGCATTGTTTCATTGCCGCATACCACGCCAGCGTATCGCCATGCTCTGGAAACTGGTCAGCAAGTGTAACTACGCCAATGGGCGCGGAAAACCAATGTTCTAGCTTCGGCCGTCGTTCAATCCCGCGGTTTATGGCCCAAGAAAGCTCGGTTGAGCCACCCCCAATGTCGACAACCAATGCGCCGACTCCTGCCGGATCAAACAAGTCCGCACAGCCAATGACGGCTAGGCGCGCTTCTTCATTCGGGCTGATGACTTCAAACCGAATGCCGGTCTTGCGCGTAATTTCCTTCAGGAAGGAGGCACCATTGCGCGCCGCACGACAAGCTTGGGTAGCCACACAGCGCAATCGAGCAGGCTTATGGCGTGCGATCTTTTCTGAGCAGGCTTGAATAGCGGCATAGGTGCGCTGCATGGCCCGCTCGGACAACAAACCCGTCGCGGATAGCCCTTCGCCTAATCTGACAATCCGTGAAAAGGAATCAACCACTCGGAAGCCCCCGGGGGCACGTTGCGCCACCAGCAGACGACAATTATTGGTCCCAAGATCCAAGGCAGCGAAACACTGCGCAGGATCGTGCGACGCGTGGACGCTCTGTGTCGGGCCACGAACAGGTCCCGTCGCAGGCGTTGAAAGGCCGCCGGCCATGTCAAACCTCTGTATGCGCCGATGTTTAGCGCTTCGTTGCCTCTATCGTAACATCCTATTGGCGAAGGGCAATCTCTGTGCATGTTTCACACGAGGTGCTTGCACGGCGAAACAATCGTGCATAACTCTGGTGCTCAGGAAAGGAGCGCCCTCTCATGTTAAATCAAACAGCTAAGTTTCGGATTGGAGAGATCGTTCGCCACCGGCTCTTTCCATTCCGGGGTGTCATTTATGATGTTGATCCCGAGTTCGCCAATACTGAAGAATGGTGGGAGGCGATCCCGGAAAATCTGCGTCCACGTAAAGACCAGCCCTTTTATCATCTTCTGGCTGAAAATGACGAAACCCATTATGTTGCCTATGTGTCAGAGCAGAATTTGCTACCTGACACCTCTGGTGAGCCAGTCGAGCACCCCACAGTGGCAGAACTCTTCGCGGACTTCGACGGGAAGTCCTATGCGCGAAAGCCAGATTTGAAGCTGAACTAGAGCCCGAGCTGTTTAAAAAAGGGGGTGTGTTGTGAATACCAAAGACATGGATAGCACACTGCCTCCTCACGCTGCCGCTGACTGGACAATCGATCAAAACTGGTCGAGCTATTCCGCCGAAGAACACCAACGCTGGACCCGTCTCCACGAGCGGCAGATGCAAATCTTACCCGGGCGCGCCTGCGATGCCTTTATGGACGGGCTATCCGTGCTCGATCTTCATGGCGAAGGCATTCCTGAGTTTGAAGCTTTGAATAAGCAATTACAGGCCATTTCGGGCTGGACGATTGTCGCGGTACCTGGCCTTATTCCCGATAGTGTCTTCTTCGAACACCTTGCAAACCGGCGATTCCCCGCGGGCAATTTCATCCGCTCAGAGGCCGAGTTTGAATATATCGAAGCACCTGATGTGTTTCACGACATTTTCGGCCATGTGCCTATGCTAACAAATCAAGTCTTTGCGGATTACATGCAGGCCTATGGCCAAGGCGGACTGCGCGCCATGAACTTGAACAGCCTAGACGCTTTGGCGCGCCTCTATTGGTATACGGTCGAATTTGGCCTGATCGATTCAGCGACGGGGCCGCGGATTTATGGCGCGGGCATTTTGTCGTCTCCGGCTGAAAGTTGTTTCTGCCTAGAGTCCCCCTCACCCAACCGTGTCGGCTTTGATCTCCTGCGCGTCATGCAAACGCGTTATCGCATTGATGATTTTCAAGAAACCTATTTTGAAATTAGTGACTTCAACGATTTGTTCCACGCAACATCGCAAGACTTTGCACCGCTATATAGAGCGCTCGAAGCAGCCCCAAACTATGCGCCGGGCGAGATACTTGCCAATGATGCGGTGATCCAGATGGGTGACCATAGCTACACTCAACATAGCCACCTCACAGCAACTCGCTAATTTCGCACAATTCTTTGACGCACGGGGGACTTATCGCTCGCTGCCAGCGTTCTAAAGACAGGCTCAATTGGATCGCTACCGACACCAGCCCCAAAACAAAAAGGCCCGGCGAAACCGCCGGGCCCTCTGTTTAGATTGTGACTAAAATCACTGGAAGGTGAAAGTCACTTCTGCGCGACGGTTCAAGGGTTCCTTGACGCCATCAGCAGTTGGCTTAGCTGGCTTGGATTCACCAAACGCTTCGCCAGTCATCAGATCACCTGGGACGCCGCGGGCGACCAAAGCTTCACGGACAGCAACAACACGCTTCTGAGACAGCTCAATGTTGTATTGTGGCTTACCGGACAAGTCAGCGTGACCTTGGATCAAGGCTGTCTGATAGTTGCAGGCCTGTGCCGACAACTCTTGCACCGCGTTATCCAGCACGCTGGTCGCTTCTGCAGTCAGGAAGGACTTGTTGTGCTCGAAGTACACCACGAGCGAGCGACCGTCACACACAGGTGGTGGTGGTGGCGGAGGAGGCGGTGGTGGAGGTGGCGGAGGAGGAGGTGGCGGAGGTGGTGGTGGCGGAGGTGGTGGTGGTGGTGGTGGTGGTGGTGGAGCCGGTGGAGCTGGTGGTGGTGGTGGAGCTGCGAAGGAATAACGCAGACCCAAGCCCAAGCCACCAATGCCTGGCAAACCGCTTGTACCCGAACCAGCACCCAAAGTCAGAGGAGCCGTGGTCGAGCCACCGATTGCGTTCGAACGAACGCGGCCGGTACCAGCAAACGACAAGTCAGCAACGTTGACATAGGTGTAGGTGATGTCAGCGTTCAAACGCTCAGACAACTTCAAGCCAAGACCGGCCATCAATTGCCAAGCAAAGCCTGTGTCGCTGTCATTGATCGAAACTGCCGAAGCGCGGCTCAAAGCCAACAATGGGCTGGAAGCGTTTGCTTTATCAAACGAGCCGGCCAGCAAATCGACGCGAGCCAAACCAACACCGGCACCGATGAATGGATTGATGTTGCCGTCGCGGTTGAAGTCGTACAAGCCGTTGACCATTGCGGTCCAAACGCCAATGTTACCGACCGTTGAAGAGACGCCGCTGTCTTTGAAACCAGCATTGCCCTTAGCCAATTGAGCTTCAACGCGGAAACCGTTTTCGAAACCATAGCCTAATGCAATGTTTCCGCCCCAGCCGCCATCACCCTTGGCACCCTTGCCAATGATATAAGGCGACTGACCGACGCCCGATGGGTTCACAGGAGCATCAATGTCAACGCTGCCACCGATGCTGTAGCCAGTGCCTGCGCTACCATACCAACCGTCAGCGGATACGATGCCTGGCGCGGCTGCCAATGCGATAACCGCAGAGGCGCAAAGCCAAATTCTCTTCATGGGTCTATTTCCCTCATAAATCGATAACGCCCGGTTGGGCGCTCCACAAACCTAATAAACGATGAAATTGAGAGGTCAACCACTTGCTTAAGGGTTAGTCATGTTCGAAACCGCAAATTTGCGTGTTAACTGCAACAGTGTTGCAATCGAGCCTCACGCGCGCAAGCAGCCGTTTGGTTCCATGATAATAACACCGAATCTACACATGAAACTGTTCAGAACAAAGATGGTGAGCCCGCCGGGGTTCGAACCCGGGACCTACTGATTAAAAGTCAGTTGCTCTACCGGCTGAGCTACAGGCTCCCAAAAATGGGCTTCGCGATTCCGCGGTCCGGGTGTGAGCGGCGCTGATAAGCACAGGCCTGCCGTCAGTCAATGCCTAGAGGTGAAGTTCATAGGCGAATAAGCAAGCTAGCAACACTGTTTTTCTGCTTCTTTTGACACTCAGATAGTTGAAGGAGCCGAATTGGATGACCGATGACGTCAAGGCGTCAAGGCGCAGCAGTTAAAGGCACATGTACCGCGCATTCGGATAGTTGTCAGAAACTTGTGTATTTCACTTAACAGAGAAAGGCCATTCGCTTTGCAATTCGAATTGTCCAAGATCAAAGCGATGCGCGTGCAAGTTGGGCTTGACCAACCTAGTCACGGCAAGGCAAGTCATTACGGGGACGATTTGGAACACGCCGCACGAAAGTGGATCTAACACCATGTTCAACTATCATCCTCTTGATCTTAAACGCGCTAAATCGCTTCAGGTCCGGCTGTTGTCTTTGGTGATGGCAACGCTCAGCACAATTGCTGTCACAGGTTGCGCCAGCACAGGCGCGCCAAAGTCGTCCGCGTCTACCACCACGGCTACCAGCGGAGATGGCAATAGTGGCGAGGCGATTCGCGCTGCCGCTTCAGATGCGGCCGTCCAGCCGTTTCGCGACTTTGGCATGGTGCGACGCAAGATTCCGGCAGCTCTAGCCCGAATCGGCGATCCCTATGCGCCACCGACCGGCCAGACCTGTGAGTGGATTCAATATGAAATCCAGCAATTGGATGCAGCCCTACAAGGCGATGTTGAGGCTGCCGCTGGCCACGACGATCGGTCCATGGCTTCAAAGGGTGGCAATATGGCCAAAGAAGGTGCCACCGAGGCGGTTCGCGGCGTGGGCTCAATGCTAGTTCCACAGCGCAGCTTGGTGCGGATGCTGACGGGGGCTTCAAAAGCCGACCGTTTGTACGCCGAAGCTGAACAGCGCGGCATGGTGCGTCGCGGGTATTTGCGCGGTCTGGCTGATTCGAAGAAATGCTGATCCGAGTCTTCTGGCGGCAGTCGCCAAGACAAAAAACTAAGCGGGATCGAATCCCCACCGCGCCCGCAATGCCTGACGCACCTCACTAAATTGGCCGGCTGCAATTGCGGCCCGTAAATGCGCCATCAAATCCTGATAGAAGCCCAGATTGTGCCAGGACAATAGGGTTTGGCCCAGAATTTCTTCGGCCTTGAACAAATGGTGCAAATAGGCTTTCGACCACTGGCTGCTAGCCGGGCATGTGCTTTCTGGATCTATAGGGCCTGCATCCTCAGCGAATCGAGCATTCTTGATATTGATGGGCCCATCCCACGTCCAAGCTTGGCCATGTCGCCCGGCCCGCGTTGGTAGAACACAGTCGAACATATCAACCCCGCGCGCCACGGCTTCGAGAAGATCAATCGGTTTGCCAACCCCCATCAAATAGCGTGGCTTGTCTTGCGGCAATTCCGGCAAAGTAACATCGAGCGTCCGACACATCAGGTCATGCCCCTCGCCTACCGCCAACCCACCAATGGCATAGCCATCAAAGCCAATCGATTTAAGGGCTTCAGCTGAACGCGCGCGCAAATCGGGAAAGACAGAGCCTTGGACGATCCCGAACAAGGCTTGGGTTGCACGGCTTCCACCAAAGGCCTCCTTGGACCTTGCCCCCCATCGCGCAGACAATTCCAACGAAACGAGAGCTTCTTCATGGGAAGAGCCAAAAGTCGTGCATTCATCTAACTGCATGATGATGTCAGACCCGATCAGGTCGGCTTGCAATTCGATGGAGCGTTCTGGCGTCAACATATGTTTCGAACCGTCGATATGACTTCTGAACTCTACGCCTGCCTCGCTCATTTTGCGCAAACCAGCCAGGGACCAGACTTGAAAGCCGCCAGAATCAGTCAGAATCGGCTTATCCCAGCCCATAAAGTGATGAAGGCCGCCCAACCGCGCCAGGCGTTCGCCGCCGGGGCGCAGCATCAAATGATAGGTATTGCCCAGCAAAATGTCGGCACCCGTGGACTTCACTTGATCCACGCTCATGGCTTTCACCGTTGCGGCGGTACCGACCGGCATAAAAGCCGGGGTTCGGATCTGACCACGCGGCGTGTCCAACACGCCTGTGCGCGCCAGACCATCCGTTGCATGGCGGGTGAAGTTGAAGCTCATGAATTGGAGGCCTTCCAAAGCAAACTCGCGTCGCCGTAAGAATAGAAGCGATAGCGCCCGTCAATGGCATGGCGATAGACTTCGCGCAAAGCCTCCATCCCAATCAAAGCCCCGACCAACATCAAAAGCGTTGATTTAGGCAAATGAAAATTGGTGATCAGGCCGTCAACCACTTTAAACTGATAGCCTGGCGTGATGAAAATAGACGTATCGCCACCGCCATAGGTAATCTGACCATCAGGATCAACGATCGATTCCAATGTCCGCAGGCTGGTTGTGCCAACCGCAATCACGCGCCGCCCTTCCGCTTTGGCGCGCGCCACCGCTGCTGCCGTTTGCGCGCTGACTTCATAGGTTTCAGCATGCATCACATGGTCTTGGATATTGTCGACTTTGACCGGCAAGAAAGTGCCCGCGCCCACATGTAGCGTGACCCAATGCCGCTCAATACCGGCGTTATCCAAGGCTTTCAGTAACGCGGGTGTAAAGTGAAGCCCAGCTGTTGGCGTGGCAACCGAACCTTCCGCGCGGGCATAAACGGTTTGATAGTCCTGAGCATCCTGAGCATCCACCGCCCGTTTGCGTGCGATATAGGGCGGTAAAGGCATCGAACCGAATTGAGCAATTGCTTGATCGAGATCGGCCCCAGACTTCGAGAAGGCTAATGTCACCTCTCCCGCCTCACCGAGTTCCACCACGTGCGCCTTCAACTCAGGATGGATCGTCAACACATCTTCTAACGCAACCCGTTTTGCAGGGCGCACAAAGGCTTTCCAGATTGCCCGATCCAAGCGCTGATGCAGATTGATGTCGAGGGAAACTGGCCCACCAACTGGACCGCGTTGCGCTCGGCTAGCCTTAAGGGACGCAGCCAAAGTCCGCGTGTCGTTGAAAATTAGTACATCGCCGGCGCGCAAAAATCCAGGTAAAGCCGAGACCATGGCGTCCTCAATCGCTTGATTAGGTTTAGAGACCAAGAGACGAGCCGAATCGCGCGGCACCGCTGGCCGCAGCGCGATCAAATCTTCGGGCAGGTCAAAATCAAATTCAGAAAGTTGCATGGTTGTCTTTCAAGTCCGGTACTTGGAGGAGCGCCTCAATCGCGGCGACAAGAGCTGAGGGCAAGGGTCCAAGTCGAGTCAGCTCGGTCAAAATAATTTGAGCCGCTTCAAGTGAATGACCATATCCTGCACAAGCTTGCTTCAACCATTCGCGCCGATCCGGCCAAATCCGCTCAACCCGCCGGCTGGGATTGAAGGGGTCCCCACCCTGCTCTGCCGCCAGTTGCGCATGCAACATGGCGAGCACTAAGTCGAGCGCACTGCCTTGGATAAGTCGTTGAGCAGCGAGCACCTCACCCCGATGAAAGCGTCCAAGACCGACCAAGATGCAGGTCAAAGCCTCTGAAATGCCCCAAGCCCTATCCATCGGCTCTGCATAACGCAATGGTGCCACAAGATTCACTTCAAAGCCTGGGTGCGCCCAAATCAGTCGCCCAGCCTGAAACGGAATCTGCGGTAATTGCTTAGGCGAGAAGACGGCAAACTCGGCAAAAATTCCGTCCTCAAACAGGACTTTCCAACCATCAGGCGTATTTCGATGTGCAAAGCTCAAAGGCTTGACCGATGATAGCCAGTTCAAATCTTCCCGCAGGGCAATCGCGGATTTTGGCTCCGCAATCGCAAAGAAGTCGAGGTCAGAAAAACGATCGGCCCGCGCGATATCCAAGCCGACGGAACCTAAGCCCAAGAGCGCCAAGGCTCCGTCTTGCTGTGCGAGGCTTGCAGCGATGGCATCCAAACGGTCCAACAATCGCTGGACCGCTGGGCCAATCGTGGGGTCGCTCATGCGACGTCTGCTGCGACTTTCATCGAGATGATCTTGCCAGGCGCACGTGGTGGCTCACCCTTTGGCAAAGCGTGGACGGCTTCCATGCCCGAAGCAACTTTGCCCCAAACCGTATATTGGCGGTCTAGGAAAGTGGCGTCATCCAAGCAGATAAAGAATTGGCTGTTGGCCGAATGAGGCGCGTTTGTGCGCGCCATCGAGCAAACACCTTCCACGTGTGGTTCAGCATTGAATTCAGCTTTGAGGTCTGGCTTCTTCGAGCCACCCATGCCGCTGCCATTGGGGCAGCCGCCTTGGGCCATGAAGCCGTCGATTACACGATGGAACACGATCCCATCATAAAAGCCTTCACGTGCCAATTCTTTGATGCGCTCTACATGGCCGGGGGCCAAATCTGGACGCAGGTCAATCGTGACGGTGCCGGTGCTAAGTTCTACAATAAGGGTGTTCTCGAGGTCTTGGCTCATAATGATCTCCATGTCGCAAGGCCTCCTAAACGCAGAAGCGCCCGGGGCAAAGCCCTAGCCGGCAATTGATGTCAGCAATTACGTTTTAGCCTAGCGGACGATCCGGCCTTCTGGAGCCAAATCACAATTGGAAAAAGCGGCACCACGCTGTTCCAAAGTCGCTTTGAGCTTGGCTTGGAAGCTTGGCCCATCTGTCCGTTGCACCATTACCGTCGGACGATCCGCTTCTGCAACGTCCGCCAAGACACGCACGGAGATCATCTTGTCTGGATCGACAACCGGTTCCCCCACTTTGAATGCGCGGATCACATCGGTCCCGACAACGGCTCGCCCCCAGATCGTATAGCGACGATCCAAGGTTGGATAAGCAGCTCGCATCAAGAAGAATTGGCTATTGGCAGAGTTTTCATCACTGCCGCGCGCCATGCTGGCTACGCCAAGGCAATGATTGCCCCAAGCCGCGACCTTTTTGTCCGACGTCCGTTCCATCAACAAATCAGTTTGCGACGTGACAGGAATGGTACCGATCCAGCCAATGGTGGCGCCGCCGCGATCCACCGCGCGAACAAAGTTAGACGTCGCGCCGCGGCGGAAGTTAAACTCGGCCCGCAAATCAGGTTGGTCAGAGCCGCCCGTGCCATCGCCCTTTGGGTCTCCCCCTTGCGCCATAAAGTCAGAGACAACACGGTGGAAGGAAAGACCATTATAGAACCCTTCGCGCGCTAACATCTTAACTCGCGCGACATGACCTGGTGCCAATTCCGGAGCTAACTCGACGATGATGCGACCCTTAGTCGTTTCATAAATCAGCGCATTTTCGGGGTTTAGAACGCGCCAATCTTCTGCAGGAAAGGCTACTTTACTGGTAGCACCTGGCGCGGTTGCAGATGATGCAGGCGCGGCAGGTTTAACTGCAGCCGGCGCAGCTGCTGGTGGTGTGGACCATTGCGCAACGGCCGCTGTCGCAGGTTTGGCGGCGGGCTTGGAAGCACTCGCCGCAGCAGGTGTAGCGGCCGGACGCGCGGCAACAGGTGCTGCAGCTTTCGTCACAGGTGCCTTGGTAGGCGCGGCTTTGGTTGCTGGGGCTGCGACAGGTGCCTTCTTCGCAGGCGCTTTCTTAGGTGGCGGCGCTTCGCCCATCGGCACAACCCGCAAGGCAGGCCCGCTAGACTGGGCATAGACAATAGAGCCCCCAAGGAGGGCAAATCCAAAACAGCCCAAGGCAAGAATTTGCTGTCTCACTTGAATTTCTCCTTCAGGGCATGAACCACATTCGAGCTCACAAAGGGCCTAACGTCGCCGCCTAAGCGCGCGATCTCTTTAACAAGCCGCGAGGCAATCGCCTGATGCTGGACATCGGCCATGTAAAACACGGTTTCGATTTGAGGATTGAGCTTCTGGTTCATCCCAACCATCTGGAACTCATACTCAAAGTCTGACACCGCACGCAGACCTCGGACGATGCAGGACGCGCCCACTTGTTCGGCAAAACTGATCAGCAGACCTTCCATCGGTCGCACTTCAATCTCGCCATATTGCAAGAATTGCTCTGTGTCCTTGACCACCATAGCAACCCGTTCTTCTAGCGTGAACATGGGTCCTTTGTCGCGATTGATAGCGACACCAATCACCAATTTGTCGAACAATTTGATCGCCCGACCTACCACATCTAAGTGGCCTAAGGTGATTGGGTCAAAAGTTCCCGGATAAAGACCAACACGCATCAACGTCTCCTACGCATGGCATGGGGTAGCCTCATCAGCTGCTAGGTGCATCTGGTGAGGCATCCGTCCCCTCTGCGGGACCTTCGGCATCATCTGACCCCATATCGGCCAGACGCTCTACCGAGACCACACGCTCGCCTTCTGAAACGCGGATGATCATCACACCTTGAGTGGAACGACCGGCCCGCCGAATTTGATCTACACGCGTCCGAATCAATTGACCACCGTCTGTCACCATCATGACTTCATCGGTCTCTTCGACTGGGAAAGCCGCCACCAATTGACCACCTCGACGTGAGAGATCATGGGCGACGATGCCCTTCCCGCCGCGATTGGTGACGCGATATTCATAGGATGAAGCCCGCTTCCCCAAGCCTTCTTCGGCGACAGCCAAGACATATTGTTCGCGGGCTGAGAGCTCTGCATAGCGTTCAGGCGACAATTGGGCGGGCCCGGCATCGGCTTCAGCACCCTCATCGGCGGCTTCTGTTGCCGTTGCATCGACTTCTTCGCCCTGAACCGATCGGCTTTGCTTGATATAGGTGGCCCGCTCCTCTGCCGTCACATCAACATGGCGGAGGATCGACATCGCGATCACTTCATCGCCTTCAGCCAAAGTGATGCCGCGCACACCGGTTGAGTCCCGGCCTTTAAAGACACGAACATCGGTCGCTTGGAAGCGAATGCACTGACCCAAGCGGGTGGTCAGAAGGACGTCGTCTTGATCGGAGCAAATGGCGACATCGACGATTTGGTCATCTTCATCATCGAACTTCATGGCAATCTTGCCGCCACGCGCCACGCGCTGGAAGTCAGACAAAGAATTACGCCGCACATTGCCCTTGCGGGTGGCAAACATCAGTTCCAAAGCGCCCCAGCTATCCTCATCCTCTGGCAGAGGCATGACGGTGGTAATCTTCTCGTCTTTCTCGATTGGCAATATATTGGCAATCGAGCGGCCCTTGGTACGTGGATCGCCCTGCGGCAGACGCCAGACCTTCTCGCGATAGACAATCCCTTTGGACGAGAAAAATAGGATCGGTGCGTGGGTCGAGGCTGCGAACAGGCGGACCACGAAATCTTCGTCCTTGGTCTCCATGCCCGAACGGCCGCGTCCACCCCGGTTTTGCGTGCGATAGGTCGACAACAAAGTCCGCTTCACATAGCCAGCGTGCGAAACCGTGACGACCATGTCTTCGCGCTCGATGAAGTCTTCATCTTCGAGATCGAGATCGGCTTCGATAAAGA
>NZ_JBMLTR010000078.1:0-1394 GCF_049239865.1 Aquidulcibacter sp. | reverse complement strand
GACGGGCCGTTGGCCCGCCTTACACTCCCCTGGACAATGACATTCGAAGAGAGTCTATGCTCAGACATGCAGTTCGGGTCGGTCGGGCCACATGCTGCGCAGTGTGTGCGCGATTTGCTGTGGCGACCACAGCCATCCGAGCATGTGTGCAACCAGCGGCCACGCAGGTCCGTTGGGATCAAGCTTGCGAATGGGCCGAGCACGGTTGCGGCGCGCCTGATAGGCGGCCTGAGCAGTGCGCGAAGCGTATTGACCCGCCGTCGAGTTACGCGACAGCTCGCGGCTGAGGGTGCCGGGGCTGCGGCCCAAGGCAGATCCGATGGCCGGCAAGCTCATACTCTGCAGCCTCATCGCCGCCAGCGCCACGCGCTCTTCAGCTTGCATCTGCTGGAATCTTCTGGTCATCTGCACACCTTACCGGATGAGCAAGGTGTTGCACTTCAGATTTGAAACCGCCGAGCGAATTCCAACGGTAGCAGCAAGCAATGCTGCAAACTCGACCTCCTGTCTACCTTTCCAAACAAAATTGAATTCGAGAGCCTCACATCATGAGCATCAGTATGAAACTGAATATCACTTGTATTCACATATTGAGCGTCGCCATGCTCGGCGCCATCTACCTGCATGAGGCGAACTCTTCCCTGGCCGTACCTAACTTGCTGGCAATGGCACCGTTAATCTTGACTTGCGCTATGGGCATTGCGGTTTTCGTTCACTGGCGGCATCTACTCAAGTCTGCTGTTGTTCAACCTGCATCGCTGGCACGATCCGCACCTGAGTCAACCGCAAAGATCTTTGGGCTAATGTACAGGTACATACCCTACGCGATACCGATGCGGCCGTCCCTGACCTATCTAGCCAGCATCGACTTCGGCAGGGAAACCTCATTCAATCCTGAAAGCAACTGCTCGCCCGCCGACTTGTTACAGCCAGTTCTGCAAGATCGGAAATTCTTCGGCAGTCTACTGCTAATGTTATTCGCCGGTGGATTTAGTCTTCTGGCTAAGGGGCCACCAAGTTTCGCTGTCGCGTTGGAATCAATCCCTTTGGCATATATCGTGATCCAATGGGGGATTGCTGTATTGGTTGCGACATCGTTGGCCTTAATTCTGCTGCGCGCTCACTTCTCGTTCAATAAGGAATTCAAATGATCCTAAGCACAGGCTACGTGTTTACTTCCAGAGGAATTATTGCTATTCAGGGCTTGCCCCAAACCGTCGGGGAAGTCGGTCGACAGCTTGCCGATGACATTGGCACTGCCGCCGCACAATCCCCCGACAGAGCGATGGACGCCTTGGAATTGGTGCTTCTTGCTAAGTGTCAGGTCCCGGATGATTGGCTGCTGCATAATCGGCGACCGCTGCTGTTGGGGAGCTGATCGTTGCACACACTTG
>NZ_JBMLTR010000077.1:0-51108 GCF_049239865.1 Aquidulcibacter sp. | reverse complement strand
AGGACATGGACGCCTATGTGAAGGGCGTAATGGAGAAGGTCAGTCTCGATCTCAAGGAGCCGAATCTGGAGTGGGTGGCGGTCAACCATTATGATACGGATCAGCCCCATTCACACGTCATGATGCGGGGCAAAAGGGCCAATGGCCAAGATCTTGTTTTACCCAGATCGTATGTCAGTCACGGCCTACGAGAACGCGCGCAGGAGCAGGCTCAAGCCGTTCTAGGGGACAGTAGCCGCAGCGACGCAGAGAGAGGTCTATTCAACCGAAGTACAGCCAATCGCTGGACTGATATCGATATCCGGCTAACAGCCCTTGCCAAGAGCCATGACGGGCTTTTGCCTAAGGCGGAGCTTGGGCGTCGCGACACCGTAGGAGCGCTTGTGCGCGCCCGTGTAGGGCATTTGGAGAGCCTTGGACTGGCGAATAAGTCTAATCGCGGGGTTTCCTTTGCGGCTGATTTGAAGGCTCGCTTAGACGCCCTGCAGAAGTCGCAAGATATCATGCGTTCGCATTGGGAAGAGAAGCGGGTCGGTGCGGCTCTAACATCGCAAAAGGACCAAGCGGCTCAGCAGGGTCAAACCAACTTCAAGCGGGGCGCTCTAAACCTAGACCGTCTCACGCCTCACGATGTCGAGCTAGCGCGGTTGGGCCAGCTTCGAGGCGACAAAGACGCGGGTGGCTTGCGTGGTGATCCAGATCTTGGGGCACGTGCCGAATTCCTGATCAGCAAGGGTTACGGTATTTGCCAAGGCGAAGGCATCGGCTTCAAGCCTGACGCTTGGGCAAAGCTGCGCGATGCTGACGTTGCTCATGCGCTCGAGAAGGAGCTGGGCATTCCGGGCCGGGCAATCTCGCAAGGCCTAAGCGAGGGTGTTGTAATTGGCACCATCACGACGTCCTTAGGCCAGCAGACTGTTATCGATCGCGGGGTCGGGATTGCGATTGCTCCTGTCAGCAGCGGGCAGGAACTGGCCATGGGTCATGTGATTGGCGCAGGGCTTGAGCGCTAAAGCAAAACAAAAAGCAGTAAAACTGCATATCAAAAAGGCGCAAAACTGTTGCCAACTGATGCCCGCGAATTGCGTTTAGTTGGTATCGATACGGTATCGGCAACTTTTTTCCGGGGCGCTTCGATCCGCTAACCCCTTGTTTTAATGGTGGAGCCAAGGGGAGTCGAACCCCTGACCTCTTGAATGCCATTCAAGCGCTCTACCAACTGAGCTATGGCCCCATCTGGTTTGGATGTTTTGGTCCAAACGGATCGAGTTGTGGGCTCCACCGAACCCACAAGAGCGCCGCGTATAGACGTCTCGGCGGAGGGGATCAAGACGGGCGTCGCAGCGGCGCTGCAGCAAGCGGCGTGCGCGATCGCCACCAGCCTGCATTTCCCGCAATAGAGGTGTCAGAAACGCAAAAGGCCTGCCCTAGCCACATAAAGCGGTGAGGGCAGGCCTTTTTCAATCGCTGCGCGCCGGCGCAGGCAGCGCGGGCTTTAGGTCTTAGCGGGGGTCGACGTCATCATCGTCTGGACCAGGGATATCGCCCAGATCGTCGTCGATTAGGTCTTCGTCATCTTCCAAGAACGGCACTTCATCATCGCCGGCGGTTGGATCATCATCGTCCAATTCCTGCTCAGAGAAGCCTTCGGGCACATCTGCGCCGCCGGTGCCTTGGTTGATCGGGTCGGATTCTTCATCGTCATCGAGTTCGAGTGGGGCTTGATCGACGGCGGCTGCATCGAGCTCTGCCGTGACTTCTTCATGCTCCATTTCGTCCTCGTCCATATCGGGATCGATGACTTTTGCGGGTGCGTCTTCGTCGTCTTCTTCCGCGGCCGCAGCCAACTTGGGATCGAACGCGGTCAGACGTGCTTTGGCGCGACGGGCTTTGACGGCCTCATCATCGGGATCAAACACATTTGCACACTTGGGGCACTCTGCAGGCCGCTTGTGTAAGTCATAAAATTTTGCGCCGCAGGCGGGGCACAATTGTTTTTCGCCAAGGTCAATTTTAGGCACTGTTGGGGCTCCACTGGCCGATCGCCACATTGGGAAGGTAATCTAAGGGCGCAGCGCTTGCCACGTTAGAGGGACGCTGTCAAAACCTATGCTGCAGTCCAATGTATTTAGGCAGAAGATTGCGCGCGCAACTGGCCCAAAACATCGAAGAAAGTGGGGAAAGTTTTCGAGGTACAGGCAGGGTCCTCAATCGTTACCCCTTCATTGGCCAAACCCGCAATCGCCAGCGACATCGCCATACGGTGGTCGTCATAAGTGGCGACTTGAGCAGGCTGGAGTTTGGCAGGCCGGATTAGCAGGCCGTCTTGGCGTTCGTCCAAATCCGCACCCATGGCGCGCAATTGGGTGGCCATGGCCTTTACCCGGTCAGTCTCCTTCCAGCGCATGTGCTCAACTCCGGTAATCAGGACGGGGCTGGACGCATTCGAAGCGATGGCGGCGAGCGTGGGTGCTGTGTCGGAGATCGCATTCATATTGATCTCAAGGCCGTGGAGTTGGGCGGGGCCGGTCACGGTCAGGCCGTCAGCACTTTCTTCCACCTTCGCGCCCATGCCGGCCAAGGCATCGACAAAGAGCGCATCGCCTTGCAGCGCTTGCCGCGACAGCCCGGGGACGGTCACGCGCCCGCCGGTGACGGCGGCAGCGGCAAAGAAATAGGACGCGCTCGACGCATCAGGCTCTACCTGATAGCGCGCTTTGGCTTGATAGGTTTGGCCGGCGGCCACCCGCAATCTCTGCGGCTCTGGTCGCTCAACTTCAACGCCCCAATCGGCCATCATGTCGATGGTCATGGCGATATAGGGTTCAGAAACGATCGGGCCGGTCAGCACAAGGTCGGTATCCGCATTGGCAAAGGGGGCGACCATCAAGGCGGCGCTGACCTGTTGGCTAGAACGCTGCGGGTCCAACTCTAGACGGCCACCAGGAAGGCCAGAGCCCACAAGGCTTAGCGGGAAGTGGCCCGGCGTGCCTTCAAAGCTGATTTCAGCGCCTTGGGCCTTTAAGACATCTAATAAGTCGCCCATCGGCCGCTTGCGCATGGCGGCCACCCCGTCAAACCTTACAGGGGCTAGGCCAAGGGCGCTTAAAGCGAGCAGGAAGCGGGCGGCTGTGCCCGCATTGCCGACGAATAAGTCTGCTGCCCCGCCTTTGGGCGCGGGTAATTGACCGCCACAACCCGCGACTTCGAAGGTTGCTGCCTCTGGATCGTGGGAGACGTCAAAGCCCAAAGCGTTCAGGCAACTGGCGAAAATCCGCGTGTCGTCACTGTCGAGCGCGCCAGTCAAAACTGATTGGCCTTGTGCTAGAGCCGCCAGCAGCAAGGCCCGATTATTAATGCTCTTGGAACCTGGAACCGTCACGGTGCCGCGGGCAGGGGCTTTGAAGCTGGGGATGAACAAGGTTTCCATAAGCGCTTCTTAAAGTCGTGGGCACACAAAATAAAGGCGCATTGCGGCATGCGTGCTTTGCTAAAGCGAGTTCAGGCTCATCGGGTTGCATTTGCTGTTTGGCAGCAGCGGACAAGCTTGATAGGACCACGCCGGAAACCAAGCACCCCAATTCCTAGCCAACGGGCACCCTACATATGATTATTGCTGTCGATGGCCCCTTGGCTGCTGGAAAGGGTACAATCTCTAAGGCATTGGCTGCGCTTTATGGCCTGCCTCATATGGACACAGGCAAGCTCTATCGGGGCGTGGCCTATCGTCTCCTGTCTGCTGGTCACGCACCGCAGGATGCTGATACCGCAGCTGAGGTGGCGCGGAACTTGTCGATGGACGGGATTGAGGATGCAGATTTGCGCACCGCCCAAGTCGGTGCGGCGGCTTCCGTGGTAGCGGCCAACCAAGCTGTGCGGCAAGCTTTGTTCGACCTTCAACGCAATTTTGCTTTGCAAACCGGTGGGGCTGTCCTCGATGGCCGCGATATTGGCACGGTGGTATGCCCTGAAGCCGACATCAAGCTGTATGTCTCGGCCAGCCCAGAAGAGCGCGCGCGGCGCCGCCAGATGGAACTGGAAGCCCTCGGGGAAGTTATCTCCTTTGAGACGATGTTGGCCCAAACCCTCGAACGAGACGCCCGAGATTCAGGGCGTGCTGACGCCCCTTTACGGCCCGCTGAAGACTCCCACTTGCTCGATACGACTGGTCTGAGTATAGAGGCGGCTGTGGATAAAGCCCGATTGATCGTGGAACAGGTGCGTTTGGCCAAAAGCTAGACAAGCTTTCCTCGAAATTCCAACAATCGTGTGATCCACGTTTAACATGCTAAAATGATGCGTTGTAAGACGCGAGGCCCGAAGGCCGCAGGACCTTTCGGGCAAGACCGCCGGAGCCAACCGGCAGGCCTGCTTTCATCTATTCGGAGACTGATACACACATGAGCGACATGCTCCTTAACCCGAGCCGGGACGATTTCTCGGCACTACTAGAAGAATCCTTTGGTGCCCGTGGTGGCTTGACCGAAGGCAAAGTCATTTCCGCAACCGTTGTCTCGATCGAAAACGATTTCGTTCTGGTCGACATTGGTTTGAAGACCGAAGGCCGCATTCCAGTGCGCGAATTTGGTCTTGAAGGTTCGTCCTTGAAGGTCAATGACACTGTTGAAGTTTACCTCGACCGGATTGAGAACGCGCTTGGTGAAGCCGTTGTCAGCCGCGAGAAGGCCCGCCGTGAAGAGGCTTGGGGCCGTCTTGAGAAGCTGTTTGCAACCGGCGAGTCGGTTGATGGTGCGATTGTTGGCCGCGTGAAGGGTGGCTTCACGGTTGACCTCGGTGGCGCAAACGCCTTCTTGCCAGGTTCGCAAGTCGACATCCGCCCCGTGCGCGACGTCGGTCCTTTGATGAATATCGTCCAGCCTTTCTGCATCCTGAAAATGGATCGCCCACGTGGCAACATCGTTGTTTCGCGTCGTTCGATCCTCGAACTCGACCGTGCGGAAGCCCGCACCGAGATCGTTGCCGGTCTGGCCGAAGGCGAAATCCGCGACGGCGTTGTCAAGAACATCACCGATTACGGTGCGTTCGTGGACTTGGGCGGCGTCGACGGTCTGTTGCACGTTACCGACATGAGCTGGAAGCGTATCAGCCACCCAAGCCAAGTGCTGAACGTGGGCGACACGGTTCAAGTTCAGATCGTCAAGATCAACCCAGACACCCAGCGTATCTCCTTGGGCATGAAGCAATTGCTGTCCGATCCTTGGGATGGTGCTGAAGCCAAATATCCAGTTGGTGCACGTTGTTCGGGCGTCATCACCAACATCACCGATTATGGTGCGTTCGTGGAACTGGAATCTGGCGTTGAAGGCTTGGTCCACGTGTCCGAAATGTCTTGGACCAAGAAAAACTTGCATCCTTCCAAGATCGTCAATCCAGGCGATCCAGTCGACGTGATCGTGATCGATGTGGATGGCGACAAGCGCCGCATCTCGCTGGGCATGAAGCAAGCTCAACCCAATCCTTGGGATGCGTTTGTCACGGAATTCCCAGTTGGCTCGACGCTCACTGGCGAAATCAAGAACATCACCGAATTCGGTCTGTTCGTGGGCGTCAATGAAGAGTTGGACGGCATGGTTCACATGTCGGACATCGACTGGAACCAAGCTGGCGAAGAAGCCATCAAGAACTACAAGCGCGGCGACATGGTCGAAGCCAAGGTTCTCGATGTGGACGTTGAGAAAGAGCGTATTTCGCTCGGCATCAAACAAGTCTCGTCTGATCCATTTGCAACCGAGACCTTGAAGCGCGGCCAAACCGTGACTTGCACCGTGACCGAAATTGCTTCGGGCGGTATCGAAGTCTCGATCGGTCCAGACAACATCATGAAAGCTTTTGTTCGCAAGTCGGACATCTCGCGTGATCGTGCAGAACAGCGTCCAGAACGCTATGCTGTCGGTGACCGCGTTGATGCCGTCGTGACGGCAATCGACAAAGCAACGCGTAAAGTCTCGGTTTCGATCAAGGCGCTTGAAATGGCTGAAGAAAAAGAAGCCATTAGCCAATTCGGATCGTCCGACTCCGGCGCATCTTTGGGCGATATCCTTGGCGCAGCACTGCGTCAGAAGGAACAAAACGACTAAACTTGATTGTGGTGATCCAAGATCACCCCAAGCAAATGCAGCTTTTAAGAAAGGCCAGAGCGTTGCTCTGGCCTTTTTTGTTTTCGGTCAAAGACAAATTTCCTTAAGAAGGCTTGCGCATAAGTGGTTTTTTGCTGTTATATGGTCGCAATAAAGTTTAACTGGGGGGCAGACCCATATGTTGCGATCTGAACTTGTTGCTAAATTAGCTACCGAGAATCCGCATCTATTTCATGGGGATGTCGAACGTGTGGTCGATACCGTGCTGGAAGAGATCACCAAGGCATTGGAAAAAGGCGACCGCGTCGAATTGCGCGGGTTCGGAGCATTTTCCGTGCGTTCCCGCGGGGCACGTCAGGGTCGCAACCCACGCACGGGCGAAGGCGTGGCCGTGGATGCCAAGCACGCACCATTCTTTAAAGCGGGTAAGGAATTGCGCGCCCGCTTAAACGGTGGCGTCGATCCCGGCGAATAAGCTTGGGCGCGCAGCTATCCTGGCGCGTTTGCCCGCTCACCTTTTCGATTTTTCCCTCATCAGAGCGCGGCGGACCCTCAAGCTGGGTGCGCCGCTTCGTGCTAATAGTGCGTAGAAGGATTTCAACATGAGCATCGCCGATGAATTCAAAGCCTTTATCTCTGGCGGAAATGTCATTGACCTCGCCGTTGGTGTGGTCATCGGTGCCGCTTTCGGCAAGATTGTTGCAGCCTTTGTCGACAAGGTGATTATGCCGGTCGTCGGTCTCTTGACTGGCGGCGTTGATCTGGCCGGCATGAAGATCGTGCTGCAGGCGGCTGACGAGGCGGCCAAGAAGGCAGAAGTCGCCATCGGCTATGGCGATGTGTTGGCTGCGACCTTGAACTTCGTGATTGTCGGCTTTGTCCTGTTCTTGGTCGTGAAAGCTTACAATCGGGTCAAAGCACCAGCGCCTGCACCAGCCGCACCAGCCGGGCCTAGCCAAGAAGAGCTTTTGGCCGAAATTCGCGACCTGTTGAAAAAGCAAAGCTGAGGTCGGAAGCCCATTTGCCGCAGTGCGTGCTTTTGCTTTGTAGCTGAACGCTCTACATGAGCATTTATGCGCCTTGCTGAAGCCAAAATTTGTGGATTGTCTGACCGCCAAACCGTGGGCGACGCCTTGGCCCAAGGTGCCGCTTTCATTGGTTTTGTGACCTTTCCCAAGAGCCCGCGCCATATTCTGCCAGCCGATGCCAAGCCGCTTGCGAAAATGGCCGCTGGCATGGCGCGGACGGTGTCGGTTGTGGTTGATCCAGATGACGCCTTGGTCGATCAAGTGGTGGCTGATCTTGGGCCGGATTTTCTGCAATTGCAGGGCAAAGAGAGCCCAGAGCGTTGCGCCGCGATCAAGGCGCGCGGCGTCGGCATCATTCGCGCCTTTGGTATTTCTGAGCGTCAAGACCTAGAGCAAATCAAGCCCTATCTCGGCATCGTCGATTATCTTTTATTCGACGCTAAGGCGCCCAAGGGTGCCGACCGCCCAGGTGGGCTCGGCCATGTGTTTGATTGGACAATCTTGCAAGGCTTTCAAAGCCCTGTGCCGTGGTTCCTGTCGGGCGGACTGAACCCTGAAAATGTGGCGGAAGCCGTGCGGCAGACCGGTGCACCTTTGGTGGATGTCTCCTCTGGCGTTGAGCGCGCGCCAGGCTTAAAGGATAGCGCACGGATCGCCAGCTTCATGCAAGCTTTGAACGACTGAGAATGGATCACTAAACAAGATGGACGCACGTAATTCCTGGGGTTCCTATCCCGACGCGCAAGGCCGCTTTGGCCAATTTGGCGGTCGCTTTGTCGCTGAAACCCTGATGCCCAATATCTTGGCGCTGCAGCAAGCCTATGAGGATGCTAAGGCCGATCCCAGCTTTCAGGAGACCTTAGACGTCTTCTTGCGCGACTATGTGGGCCGTCCCAGCCCACTATATTTCGCTGAGCGTCTCACCGACCATTTCGGCGGCGCGAAAATCTATTTTAAGCGTGATGAACTCAATCATACCGGTGCCCATAAGATCAATAATTGCATGGGCCAGATTTTCTTGGCCATGCGCATGGGCAAAACGCGCATCATCGCGGAAACCGGTGCGGGTCAACATGGCGTGGCTACGGCTACTGTCTGCGCCCGCTTTGGCCTGCCTTGCATCGTCTATATGGGCGCGACGGATGTCGAGCGGCAAAGCCCGAATGTGTTCCGCATGAAGCTGTTGGGTGCCGAAGTACGCCCCGTGGATGCAGGCACCGCCACGCTCAAAGACGCGATGAATGAAGCCCTGCGCGACTGGGTCACCAATGTGAAGGACACCTTCTACATCATTGGGACGGTTGCTGGTCCACACCCCTATCCACAATTGGTCCGTGACTTCCAGTCCGTGATTGGCCGCGAAACCAAGCAGCAAATGCTGGAACGCGAAGGCCGTCTGCCGGACGCTTTGGTGGCCTGCATTGGCGGTGGTTCAAATGCCATTGGTCTGTTCCATCCCTTCCTTGAAGACGAAAGCGTCAAAATTTATGGCGTGGAGGCAGCAGGCCATGGCATTGAAACGGGTCAGCACGCAGCCGCTTTGACGGGCGGACGTCCCGGCGTTTTGCATGGCAACCGTACCTATCTTTTGCAAAATGACGATGGCCAGATCATTGACGCCCACTCCATCTCGGCAGGCCTCGATTATCCAGGCGTCGGGCCCGAGCATGCGTTCTTAAAGGATACGGGCCGGGCCACCTATTTGTCGGCCACCGACGATGAAGCCCTCGAAGCTTTCCAGCTTTGTGCACGTCTCGAAGGGATATTGCCTGCTTTGGAGCCGTCGCACGCTTTGGCCCGCGTGGGCGAGATCGCGAAAGACGTCGGCAAGGGTGGTATTGTGGTGATGAACCTCTGTGGTCGCGGTGACAAAGACATTTTCACCATCGCCAATGCTTTAGGGGCGAAGATCTAATGCCAGTCGGACGCCTTTCTAACGCTTTTGCGTGCGCCAAAGCTGAAAACCGAGCGGCCTTGGTGGCCTATGTTATGGCTGGAGACCCATCCCTAGAGGTCTGCGCCGCCATTCTCGACGCGTTGCCGAAAGCAGGCGTGGATGTGATCGAATTGGGCTTTCCCTTTACAGATCCGATGGCCGATGGCCCCTCGATTCAGCGTGCAGGCATTCGCGCCCTGAAAAATGGCACGACTTTGCGTAAGACCATGGCTTTGGTTGAGCAGTTTCGCAAGAACCATCCAGAGACGCCTTTGATCGTGATGGGATATCTCAATCCCGTTGAGACCATGGGCTATGACGCCTTCGCCCGTCATGCCGCCGAAGTGGGCATTGATGGGGCCATCATTGTGGACGCCCCACCTGAAGAAGATGCCGAGTTGCGCGCCGCGATGCAGGCCAGCGATCTGGCTTTGATCCGTCTCGCCACACCCACCACGGACGCCAAGCGCTTGCCTGCAGTCGTCGCGGGCGTCAGCGGCTTTGTCTATTATGTTTCCGTGGCCGGCATCACTGGCGATAAGGCGATTGAGACGGCAGATATCGCCGAAGCCGTCGCCGCCGTGCGTGAGGCCTCAGGCCTACCTGTTGCCGTCGGCTTTGGCATCAAGACGCCAGAAGCTGCCGCCCGCACCGCAAAAATCGCCGATGGCGTGGTGGTTGGCTCAGCGCTAGTTGACGTGATTGCCAGCGCACATGAAACTGGTGGTGACGTTGCGCAAGCCGCCGCCGCCTTTTGTCAGTCCTTGTCGCAAGCCATTGCGCAAGCCCGCTAGGAGCCACACGCATGAACAGCTGGATCGACCGTATCCGTCCGGGCATCAATAAGCTTCTGCAAAAGCGGGAAACGCCCGACAATTTGTGGGTCAAGGACCCCGATAGTGGCGAAATGCTCTATCGGGTTGATCTAGAAAATAGCCAATGGGTCACGCCTTCGGGTCGGCATATGCGGATCGGGCCAGAGCTTCGCTTCCGTTATTTGTTCGATGGCGAAAGCTGGCTGGCCATCGACACGCCGAAAGTGGTTGAAGACCCGCTGAAGTTCAAAGACGACAAGCGCTATGTCGATCGCTTGAAAGATGCGCGCGCCAAGACAGGTCGCGATGATGCGATGGCGATTGGCTATGGCAAAGTCGGCGGCAGTCATGCCGTGGCCTTGGTGCAGGACTTTAACTTCATGGGAGGCTCACTCGGCATGGCCGCAGGCGAGTCCTTCATCAAGGCAGCCGAAGAAGCGCTAGAGCGCAAATGTCCGTTGATCTGCTTTACGGCTGCAGGTGGTGCGCGCATGCAAGAAGGGATTTTGTCCCTGATGCAAATGCCACGCACGACTTTGGCCATTGATGCCCTGCGCCGTGCAGGTCTGCCCTATATCGTCGTGCTGACAGACCCCACCACCGGCGGCGTCACGGCCAGCTATGCGATGCTCGGCGATATTCACATCGCAGAGCCAGGTGCCTTGATCGGCTTTGCCGGCCAGCGCGTGATTGAGCAAACCATTCGCCAGAAACTGCCGCCGGGCTTCCAACGCTCTGAATATTTGTTGGAACATGGCATGGTCGACATCGTGGTGGATCGCCGCGAACTTAAAGCCACTCTGGCACGCATTTTGGGTTTGTTGCGGGCTTAATCGGCTTGCAGTTGGATCCGATTAATTGATATAGAAATATATCATTTGAATGGATCAACGCCGAAGTGGACCTAGCCCTTTTCACGCTCTTACATCTTCTCGTCTTCGTCTATTGGTTGGGCGGAGATTTGGGCGTGTTTTACAGCTCGACCATTTTGACCAATGCCAAGCAATCGTCGGCAGCGCGCATCGCGGCCGCGCAAGTTCTCGCGCAAGTCGATATGGCACCGCGGACGGCGATGATCCTGACCTTGCCAACGGGCCTGACCCTGGCGGCGCTGAAGGGGTGGCTGGTGTTGGGGCCTGTCAGCCTTGCGCTGATTTGGATGGCTGGCTTGATTTGGCTTACGCTCGCTTGGGTGCTGCATGTCCGTCATTTAGGCCCGACCTCCAGTGCGCGCCGAGCGGACCTTTTCATTCGTTGGACTGTCATCGCGGCCTTAGCCGTGCTGGCGCTCGATCTTTGGCCTAATGCACCGGGTTTGCCTCTATTCTTGAAGATCAAATGCGCGATCCTTGCCGCGACCATCCTCTGCGGATTGTTGATCCGCCGCGCCTTAGTTCGTTTTGGCCCAGCGTTTGGCCGTCTGGTGCAAGAAGGGGCTAGCGCGGAAGTCGATACAGAGATCGCCCGGGCCTTGGATGAGAGCCGCCCACTGGTCGTCACGATTTGGCTACTCTTGCTGGCCGCCGCCTTTTTGGGCTTAGCTAAACCGCTTTAAAGGATCCTGATCATGGCTGAACCTGCTCCCATCCACCTGGCTCTGGCCGACCGTCTGGCTCAGCTGATTGGGGCAGATTATGTCGCGCGCGACGAAGATACCCGCAGGGCCATGAGCGAGGATGTTTTCAGCCAAGGCGGTGTGGCAGGCTTGGTCGTCGCGCCCGCCACCACTGAAGAATTAGCGCAAGTTTTAGAGGCAGCTCATCAAGCAGGGGCCATCATCGTGCCGCGTGGTGGCGGCATGAGCTATACGTCAGGCTTTGTCACCGATCAGGCCGGAGCCGTCGTCATCGACATGCGGCGGATGGATCAGATCATCTCGGTCAGTCCCGAAGACATGCTGGTGACGCTACAAGCGGGTGCGACTTGGGCCGCTCTGCAGGCAGCTGTTGCCCCGCATGGCCTACGCACCCCGTTCTGGGGGCCTTTGTCTGGCATAAGCTCTACCATTGGCGGCGGTCTGTCACAATTGAATGCCTTTTTTGGCGCTGGCATTTGGGGCACGACGTCGGAAAGCGTCACGTGCATCACGGTAGTGCTGGCTGATGGCAGCATCTTGCGGACCGGCAGCGCGGGGACCACGGGCGGCAGCCCCTTCTTTAAACATTATGGACCGGACCTCACGGGCCTCTTTTGTGGGGATTGTGGTGCTCTGGGGATCAAAGCGGAGATCACCTTGCGCCTGATCCCGGCCCCATCGCATGAGGCGCACTTAAGCTTTGCGATGCCAGATCTGGTCACAACTGCGCGCGCGACAGCCGCGCTCGCCCGTACCAATCTGGCCAGTGAAGTCTGCGCCTTTGATCCCAATCTCGCCAAAATCCGCATGCGGCGCGCCAGTCTGTTGCAGGACGTCAAGACCCTGGCAGCGGTCATTGGTGCGCAGAAAAACATGTTTGAAGGGGTCAAGCAGGGTGCCAAAATGGCCTTGGCCGGGCGCGGCTTCATGGATGATGCGGGCTATACGTTGCACGTCATCACCGAGGGGGCGTCTCAAGCCCAAGTCGAAGAATCGGCTCGAACTTTGCGCGACCTGATCAAGGGTCAAAGGGGTCGGGAAATTGAAAACACCATTCCCAAGGCGATGCGCGCAGCACCCTTTACGCCGCTCAACAATATTCTGGGTCCAGACGGCGAGCGCTGGGTGCCCATCCATGGCATTGTGCCGCTGTCACAGGGAGAGGCCTGCTGGCAGGCGCTGGATGACTTATTTGCCGCCTATGGTCAGGACTTTGAGGCGCGGGGCATGACGAGTGGTTATCTGGTCACGACAATTAGCACCACTGGCTTCTTGATTGAGCCTGTCTTCTTCTGGCCCGACGCCCGCTATGGCATTCACGAGACAACGCTGGAGCCTTCTTACTTGGCGAAGGTGCCAAAGCTCCCGGCCAATGCCGACAATGCGGCCTTGGTGGATGAAGTGCGTGGCAAGATCCTCGATATCTTCGAGCGCTTTGGCGCAACGCACTTCCAAATCGGCCGCACCTATCGGTTTGCCCAAACGCGTGAGTCGGTGACTTGGGCGCTTCTCAAGGCGATTAAGGCCCACCTTGATCCAGATCATCGCATGAACCCCGGGGTATTGGGCCTATGAGCACACGCGACCTAGACGTTAAAAATCCACGCACGGGCCGAGTCGATCTTACGATTGAGGCGGCAGACGAAAGCGCCGTTCAGGCCTTGGCATCACAGGCTCGTGCCGCCCAGAAAGCTTGGAATGCTTTGGGCCTTGAAGGCCGCGCGCAAGCGCTCTTGGCTCTACAGGCGGCCATTTCCCGCCATTTTGACCCCATCCACGCCGCGCTGGCCGACGATACGGGGCGGAGCAAGATTGCCCGGCGTGAGATTGAAGGTGCCTTGGCAAGTTTAGGCGGTTGGGCCGCTCAAGCGCCGCATCTGTTGCCGACGGCTTGGACCGATGGGCGCTTTGATCCGCGCATGGCCCATGCGACGCAATGGGTGCCTTATGCGCTGGTTGGGGTTATCAGCCCATGGAATTTTCCGCTGACCTTATCGATGATCGACACCATCCCCGCCCTATTGGCAGGATGCAGTGTCATCATCAAACCGTCGGAAGTGACCCCACGTTTTGCTGCGCCCTTGCGCGCCGCAATTGCTGAGGTCCCCGCCCTCGAAGGTGTCCTTCAACTGGTGTTGGGGGATGGGGCGACGGGTATGGCCTTGATCAATGCCGTGGACGCCATCTGCTTTACTGGTTCTGTCGCCACCGGCAAGAAGGTTGCCGTCCAAGCCGCAGGCCGCCTGATCCCATCCTTCTTGGAACTGGGCGGCAAAGACCCTCTAATCATCACCGAGACAGCTGATCTGGACCGCGCCGTTACAGCGGCATTACGCGGATCAGTGTTGTCGACAGGCCAAGCCTGCCAATCGATTGAGCGCATCTATGTGGCGCGCACATTCTATGACGATTTTGTCGGGCGTTTGGTGGTGGCGGCCAAAGCGGCGCGCTTGAACCAGCCAGACCGCCAAGTGGGCGAAATTGGGCCGATGATATTTGGCAAACAGGCCGATACCATCGCCACCCAATTGGCCGATGCGGTCGCCAAAGGCGCGAAGATTCTGACCGGGGGTGTGGTGGAACATCATTTGGGCGGTGATTGGATCGCGCCCACGGTGGTTGTGGATGTGGACCACGACATGGCCCTCATGCGCGAGGAAACCTTTGGACCTGTCATGCCTGTGATGGCCTTTGATACGGTCGAAGAGGCAATAGGCCTGGCCAATGATAGCGAGTATGGTCTATCCGCCGCTGTGATCGCTGGCACCTTAGAAGAGGCCGAAGCCATCGGCCGCCAGATTGAGGCGGGTGCCATCAGTTTGAATGATGCAGCTTTGACGAGCCAATTTTATGAAGCGGAAAAGCAGAGCTTTAAAGCCAGCGGCCTTGGAGGCTCTCGCATGGGGCCTGCTGGCTTCCAACGCTTCTGCCGTCGGAAAGCCTTGATCGCCAATAGGGGTGACGTGACGCCTTTGAGTGCTTATTCTGAAGAGACGTGACACTACTCCCAAGCAAAGAAGGAAATACCCCATGCAAGACCCCGTCGTCATCGTTGGTTTGGCCCGCACGCCCATGGGTGGGCTGTTGGGGGAGTTGAGCAGCTTTAGCGCCAATGAGTTGGGTGCGGTCGCCGTCAAGGCCGCGATGGCCGAAGCAGGCGTGGCGGGCGAAGATGTCGACTGGATCTTGATGGGCAATGTATTGCCGGCGGGCCAAGGCCAAGCCCCCGCCAGGCAAGCGGCCTTGAAAGCGGGTCTGCCTTTAAGCGTTGAGGCGACGACGCTAAACAAGATGTGCGGATCTGGCATGCAGGCCACAATCATGGCGGCCAATGCGATCAAAGCAGGCGAAGCCAAAATTGTCATCGCGGGTGGGATGGAGAGCATGTCCAACGCCCCTCATTTGATGAAAACCCACCGAGGCGGCATGAAATATGGCCATGACCGCATCTTTGATCATATGGCGCTGGATGGCTTGGAAGATGCTTATGAAGGCAAGCCAATGGGCTTTTATGCCGATCAAGTCGCGGGCGAGTATCAATTCACCCGCGAAGCCCAAGATGCTTATGCGCTGGAGACGTTAAAGCGTGCCCAAGCAGCCACCGCTTCAGGGGCCTTTGCCCGCGAAATCGCACCCGTCACCGTCAGTGGGCGCGGGGTCGACACCGTGGTCGACCGCGACGAGCTGCCTGCTAAAGCCCGGCCAGACAAAATCCCCAGCTTGAAGCCGGCCTTTACCAAGGATGGTACGGTGACGGCGGCCAATGCGTCCGCGATTTCAGACGGGGCGTCTGCCCTGGTCCTGATGGCAAAATCTGAAGCCGAGGCGCGCGGCCTGAAAATCCTGGCCGAAATTGTTTCAAGTGCCGCCCACGCGCACGAGCCCGCCTATTTCACCACCGCCCCCGTCAAAGCCATGCAAAAGGCTCTGACCAAGGCTGGCTGGTCGATGGCCGATGTCGATCTGGTCGAGATCAATGAGGCATTCGCTATTGTGCCGATGATCGCCATGAAGGATTTGGGCATTCCCCATGAGAAGGTGAATGTGAATGGCGGGGCATGTGCCTTGGGTCATCCGATTGGCTCGTCTGGGTCGCGCATCATTGCGACTTTGATTGCAGCGATGGAGGCGCGCGGGGCCAAGCGTGGGCTGGCCAGCTTGTGCATTGGCGGGGGTGAAGCCACCGCCATCTGCCTTCAACGCACCTAAATCATCGAAAATCTGGCACATCGGCTAGACAGCAGCGCAATTGCGCGCTGATATTTGCCGATGACGTCGCCGATGCGCTTTGGACTTTGTTTGGGCTTGGGCCTGCTTGCGTGCTTAGCGCCGCCCTTAAGTCTGCCTGTACCCGCGACTGCTCAGACCTATGGCTATCAGCCCGCCAATCCGCGCGCGGCACAAGAGCGGCGTGAGCGCGAAGCTGCCCAGAAGGGTAGCGTCATTGTCGCTGAACCCTATGGCCCGTCGGAGAGTTTGCGGCAGGCCCGCGCCATGACCAGCGCGCTGGGGCGCCTGAAGCCAGAGCGTAAGGGGGTGGTCGACGTTTATGTGGTCGCCGTCGGTATGGATAGCGACGGCGTGTTTGGACGTGAGACCGCCGAAGCCGCCCGCGTGCTTGCGAGCCGCTATGACGCCGAAGGTCGTGTCATTGTCATGGCCAATGGCAAGGGCGCAAATGGAACTGCGAGCGATCCCGTCGTGCCAGATGGCAACCCGGATCATCTGGCCCAAGCGCTAGGCCATGTGGCCGAAGTCATGAACAAACAAGAAGACGTGCTCGCGCTGTTCATCACGACGCATGGGCATTGGAATACGGGTTTGAATTACCGCGATGGTGAGCGCGCGGGTGGCAATATCGCACCGGCACGCTTGGCCGCCCTCCTCAATGAAGCCGGCATTAAGAACCGCCTTGTCATCTTGTCAGCCTGCTTTTCTGGCATTTTTGTGCCGGCTTTGCAGAATGAATCCACCATTACCCTGACGGCGGCATCGGCTGAAAAGCCCTCGTTCGGCTGTCGGGCCGAGAATGACTGGACGTTTTTTGGCGACGCTTTGATGAATCAAGCGCTTCGCCAGCCCGTGCCTTTGCCGGATGCCTTTGCACAGGCCCGTTCCTTGATCACGAAATGGGAAGTGGCGTCGAGACTGGATCCATCAAGTCCGCAGATTGACCTTGGCCCGCAAGCCATTGCTTGGATGGACAAGATCGATGCCAAGGTTCCTAAAGTGGCGGGGCAGCCAAAGGGCATGCCCGCCTTTGGGGCTCCACCGCCCCCGCCGGAGAAGGTAAAGCCAGCGCCGTTTCTAACCAAGCCCTAAGCACGCGTCGCAGGACCAATTAACCAGCTGTCGCCTTCTGCCTGAACCGGCACAGGCGTTAAGCCCCGTCCTTGGCCCGGCCCCCCTAAACAAGCGCCCGTCTTGGGATCAAACACGGCCATGTGTGCGGCGCAGATTAGGCCGCCGGTCTCACTGCTGAGAAATCGTCCGTCAAATGTGTCTAAAGGCCAACCCGCATGGGGGCAGCGGTTCTCAAAGGCTGTGACTTCATCCCCGCGCCGGATTACAATTAGTCGTCGCTGGGCACGGCCTTCTGTGACGTCTAGCCCGAGGATTTGGCCGTCTGCCAAGTCTGATTTTCGCAAAGACGCTAACGGCGGATTAAGTGTCTCTGGGCTAAGAGTTTCCCTTGTCGGCACAGGAGCCATCGGGTCCGTGCGAGAGGAAGCGTCATGTTGAACGACATTTTGAGTTTGCCCTTCGTCTATCCGGCCGTCTGGCTCTTGATTTGTGCCTGTCTGTTCGGCTTCCTGCAAAGTATCTTCCCTCTCGATCCAACGCCCCGTCCGATCCGACGCGATATCTGGATGGATATTGGCTATTGGATGCTGGGCCCTGCCGCTTATGCCTCGATCGGCGGGCTTTTGATCAGCGGTGGCTACATCGTCCTCTTTGGCGGTAATATGGACGCGGCAGTTGAATGGAGCAAGACCGGTGCGCCTTGGTTGGCGGATTGGCCATTGTGGCTGCAGGCCCTCGGCGTCTTGATCGTCACAGACATCTCGCTTTATTGGACCCACCGTCTGTTTCACAGCAATAGCCTGTGGCGGTACCACGCGATCCACCACGCGCCGGAAACGCTAGACTGGCTGCATTCGGTACGCTTCCATCCGATTAATCTCATCTTCCACAGCATTTTTGCCAATGCGGTGGCGCTTTGGATGGGTTTCCCGCCTGCCGCTGTTGCCGTGCTGGCACCGTTTAACGTCCTTTACTCAACCATGGTCCACGCCAATTTGAACTGGACTTTCGGACCCTTGCGTCATGTGTTCGCAAGCCCGGTTTTCCACCGCTGGCACCATACGGGCGCAGACGAAGGTGGGTCGAAGAACTTCGCTGCGACCTTCTCTTTCTTGGATCACATGTTTGGCACCTTCTATATGCCAAAGGATGTGAAGCCGATGAATTTGGGCCTGACAGATCGGGACATGCCACCCAATTTACTCGGCCAGTGGCTCTATCCCTTCATGCCGTCTGAACCACAACAGGCAGAGCCCACGCCAGTTAAGCCTACGACCGTCCAATAAGGCGCTGCGCCATCCGGTCGGCGACGACATCTGGCGTTAGACCTTCATCGGCAGCCTCTTCGAAGATTTGCTCAAGCGTCTTCGGGATGCGGTGAATATGCTCGACCACTTTGGTCGCGTCATACGTGCCTGAAACCTCATAGGACACATTGATGATGCCGCCGGCATTGACGACATAATCGGGCCCATAGAGGATCCCGCGCTCTGCAAGCGCTAGGCCGTGACGAGGCTCTGCCAATTGATTGTTAGCCGCGCCGCAGACAATTTTGGTGCGTAGCGCTGGGATGGTCGCATCATTCAGGATGGCACCGAGTGCGCAGGGGGCCAGCACGTCTACATCGGCGAAAAGAACCTCCTCGACGCTGACGACCTGCCCACCCGCTGCAACAGCCGCCGCTTGGGCACGGGCAGGGTCCATATCTGCGATGATGACTTCTGCGCCTTCTTGACCCAATTGTCGGGCAAGGTCCGCGCCAACTGCGCCGGCACCTTGCACCGCCACGCGCACACCGCGCAGATCATCTCGACCCATAAAGCGTCGCACACATGTTTTAATGGAGAGCAGCACGCCGAGCGCCGTCATGGGTGAGGGCTCACCGCCAAAGCCTGCTTTTGGATCGCGGCCAAAGACATGGCTGGTCTCAAGTGCGATCTCTTCCATGTCAGCCAAAGTCATGCCGACATCTTCTGCCGCCAAATAACGCCCCGACAGGCCTTCAATCGCACGGCCTAAAGCCCGCATCAATTGGGGTGTTTTGTCGGTCTTAGGGTTGCCAATCAGCACCGCCTTGCCGCCGCCCAAGCTCAGGCCTGCTAGGGCATTCTTATAGCTCATGCCGCGAGATAGCCGCAGCACATCGGTGAGCGCATCGTCCATATTCGAATAATTGGCCATGCGGACGCCACCGGCTGCAGGACCCAGAAATGTGTTGTGAATGCCGATAATCGCGCGCAGTCCCGTTTGATGATCATGGGCAAAAACAATCTGCTCATGGTGGTCAAACTCGACATGATCGAACACTGCTGACATCGCTTTACGCCTTCTCTGGGTGCGCCGGATTGTGCACGTCTGCCCCCAAACCATGTCGACCAACTCTGGCGAGACACAGATAGAACGGGGCAGGGGCGTGGCGCTGCGCGCGGCTTTCGACTACATCTGAATTTTGGAAGCAACCTTAGTCTGCACTTCCGGCGGTATTTTTGTGAAGGAAGATCAAGATGATCGCAAATCTGATTTTTGATCGCGAAACCCAGCAAGCGCTCGATGCTGTCGTGACTGATCGCGCGATCTGGAAAGCCAGACTTGAGGATTGGTGCAGCATCAACACAGGCTCCCGCAATCTTGAGGGGCTGCAGGCATTTTTAAGAAAGCTCGAAGCAAGCTTTCAGGCCTTGCCTGGCACCTGTGTGCGGCGGCCGCTCCAGCCAGAAGCGATCATCAATGCCCAGGGCCAGGAGGCAGAGCACGCTTTAAGCGATTCCTTGCATGTCATTGTCCGGCCAGAGGCCCCAATCAAATTGGTGCTGACTGGCCATTACGACACTGTCTTCCCAGCGCAATCGAGCTTTCAGACTGTGTGCGAGATTGAGCCCGGCGTCGTCAATGGGCCCGGCGTTGCGGATATGAAGGGCGGCTTGTGGGTGATGTTGGAGGCGTTGAAGGCGTTTGAAACGCTGCCGTGCGCCTCGCAAATTGGCTATGAAGTCCTGCTCAGCCCTGATGAAGAAATCGGCTCGCCGGGCTCTGCCGCTTTGCTGCACGAAATTGGTGCCCGCAGCGATGTTGGTCTGACCTATGAGCCCGCACTTGCCGATGGCTCAATGTCGGGCGCGCGCAAGGGCTCGGGCAATTTCTCCCTGACCGTGCATGGCAAAGCCGCCCATGTCGGGCGCGCCCATCATGAGGGTCGCTCCGCGATCGCCGCAGCAGCTCGCTTTGTAGCCGGCTTGGAAGCGCTGAACGGCAAAGCCCTTGGCGTGACGTTCAATACCGGTCGGGTCGATGGCGGCGGACCGAACAATGTGGTGCCAGACCTTGCAGTGGTCCGCTTTAATGTGCGCGTCCCCGATGCAGAAGCGGCGACTTGGGCGCAAAGTGAAGTGGATGCTCTTATCGGTCAGTATCTGTCCGGGGGCGGGATCCATGCCCATCTGCACGGCGGTTTCAGCCGCCCGCCCAAGCCGCGCACACCCGCGCAAGAGTTGGTGTTCGCCCAAGTTGCTGCCGCTGGCAAAGCGGTGGGGCTAGAGCTTGTCTATAAGGATACGGGTGGCGTGTGCGAAGGCAATAATCTCGCCGCGTCGGGCTGCGCCAATGTTGACACGCTGGGACCGCGCGGTGGATTGATCCATTCTGATCAGGAATTTGCCATTCTTGACAGCTTTCCAGAGCGCATCAGGCTGTCTTTGGCTATTTTGGTAGGCTATGCCACCCAGCAATTGGATGCCAAAGCCCCACGTCGCTTGCTGGCACAGGAATTGGGAACAAATCCATGCTCGTAGTACGCCCCGCGCGGCCAGATGATTTTGACGCCTTTATGGGCTTTGCCCGCCGATCTGGCCCGGGCTTTACCAGCCTGCCGGAAGACGAGGCCCTGTTGGCGAAGCGGCTAGAGAAAAGCCTCGCCACCTTCTCGTCAGATGCCCCAAAACCGGATGGGGATGGCGGAATCTATCTGTTGATGATCGAAAGCGCGAAGGGCGGAAAGCCTTTTGGCTGTGCGGCGGTAAAGACCAATATTGGCCGCGACGTGCCCTTCTTCAATTATCGCATCGTCACCTATGGACAAGCTTCTAAGGCTGCCAACCGCCGCTTTGAGATGCGGGCTTTGACCATGGTCAATGACTATACCGGCTGTACCGAAGTTGGCACCTTGTTCCTCGAGCCAGAGCGGCGCGGAGATGGCGCGGGTAAATTGTTGAGCCTGTCGCGCTTTATGTTGATGGCCAGTTCGCCAACCCGCTTTCACGGCACGGTGGTGAGTGAGCTGCGCGGTGTGGTACATTTGGATGGGCGCTCCCCTTTCTGGGAAGTGGTGGGCCGTCCCTTTTATCGTATGGACTTTGATGAGGCGGATAATTTATCGGCCACCAGCGATAATCAATTCATCATCGATCTGTCGCCCAAGCATGCGATTTATGTCGACCTTCTCCCCGATAGTGCGCGCGGCGCAATTGGCGAAACCCATCCTGATGGCGCTCCGGCGCGGCGTTTGTTAGAGCGCGAAGGACTGCGCTTTGAAGGGGTGATTGATATCTTTGACGGCGGCCCACTTTTGGCCACACGTATCGAAGATACACGCACGGTGCGCGACTCCCTTGCTTTGCCATTCGTGGCCGGTGACGCCCATGGCGAAGAACGGGCGATGTTGTCAAACGACCGGGTGGACGGATTTCGCTGCACCTTGGTGCCAGCCCGGATCACGCCTGACGCGGTCATTGTGGCCCCGCAGGTTTTGGAAGCTTTAGAAATGGAAGACGGCCAGATCGGCCGCGTGCGGAGTTTTGATGTCTAACCAGTCTCACGGTGGTCTGTATCTCAACGGGTCTTGGCAAGCCGGGCTTGGCCCTCATTTCACCTCGATCGATCCCGCTAGCGAAGAAGTGGTGTTTGCCGCCCATGCCGCCACAGGCGCTCAAGTGGAACAAGCCGTGGCAGCAGCCCGTGCCGCTTTCCCGGCTTGGGCCAAGACGTCGCGTGCCGAACGCATCACAATCCTTGAAGCCTACAGCCGCGCGCTGCAAGCAAGAGGCCCTGCCATCGCCGAAGCCATCTCGCGTGATATGGGCAAAGCATTATGGGAATCGACCGCCGAAGTCAGCGCCATGGTTGGCAAGATCGCGATCTCCGTGCGCGCCTATGAGGAGCGGACTGGGGTTAAGAGCGAAGCAGCAGCCTTTGGCCGCACCGCGTTGGACCACCGCCCTTGGGGCGTGATGGCGGTGCTTGGCCCATTCAACTTCCCTGGCCATTTGCCCAATGGCCACATTGTGCCAGCGCTTTTGGCTGGTAATACGGTCGTGTTTAAGCCCTCAGAGCTAGCACCATCAGTTGCGGTCTTGATGGTGGAAGCGTTTGAAGAAGCGGGTCTGCCCGCTGGCGTCCTCAATGTCGTCATGGGCGCGCGCGATACGGGTGCCGCCCTGTTAGCCGCTTCAGGGATCGATGGCGTCTTGTTTACCGGCTCTGCCACCACAGGCACAGCCATCCACCGCATGTTTGGCGGTCGCCCTGAAGTTATTCTCGCCCTTGAAATGGGCGGCAACAACCCGCTGATCATTTGGGATCCGGCTGAGATTGAGGCCGCAGCAGACCTCATCGTCCATTCTGCTTTCATCACCAGCGGTCAACGCTGTTCGTGTGCGCGCCGCTTGATCCTGCCGGAAGGCCGCTTTGGCGATCAGGTGTTGGAAGCCACACAGGCCCGCATCGAGCGTATGGTGTTGGCACCGTGGAATGCCGAGACAGCACCCTTTATGGGGCCGGTTATTCACGCCGGGCAAGCAACACGCGTTGGCCATTTTGAAGCTGAGTTGCAAGCCTTGGGCGGCAAGTCTCTCGTTAAGGCCCAAATTGGGGTTGAAGGCCCAGCCTTTGTGCGTCCGGGCATGATCGATATGACCCACGCCCAAGAGGCTGAGGATGAAGAATTGTTCGCCCCCTTCGCGCAGGTGTTCCGGGTGAAGACGTTTGAACAAGCAATAGAGCGGGCCAACGCCACGCGCTTTGGTCTCTCGTCCGGACTGGTCAGTGATGATGCCGCCTTGTGGGAGCAAGCGACGCTTAATCTGCGTGCGGGTCTGATCAATTGGAACCGACCCACGACTGGCGCGTCTTCCGCTTTACCGTTTGGCGGACCGGGTCTTTCAGGCGACGGCCGCCCCAGTGCCTATTACGCAGCTGACTATTGCGCCTTCCCCGTCGCTAAGCAGGAAGCGGACCGGGCAGAACGTCTCAGCGCTCCCGGCCTTTAACTGAAACGGACAATTATCATGACTTCGCATACTATACTGGCTGCCTGCGCTTGGGCTTTCTTGGCGGTGGCAGGACCTGCCGCAGCCCAGACCGCCTCCGAATCTACCCCGGCCGGATCGGCGGTATCGCTTGTTGAGCGCATTTCGATGGAGGAAGTCAGTCAAGAGATGGCGCGTCGCCTGTCGGCTTTGCCGGGCGTGCGCGGGGTCGAGCGCATGGATGGGCAGGTCAATAGTCTGCGGGTTGTCACCCATTCAGAAGTCAGCGTCCGCCTCGATACGTTACAGGCACGCGTCAATCTAGCGGACGCCAATCCAGAGGCGGAATATAGCCGTTTTGAAAGCAATGTCCGCAACCTTCTCGAGCGGCAGGACCCATTCAAGCTCGAGCAATTGCGCGTCGTGATCCGCACGACCGAGGCGATCAATACGTTTGAAGTGCAAACAGCTGTTCTTGGTCAGCGCAATTCGGTGGTCCGCCGCCCATTTTCTGAAGGCCTCGAAGAGGTTCTCGTGGGCGACACGCCAACGACGATTGCCCTCATGCCAATTGGTCGGCTGAACGATTTACAATTAGGCGCAACCCAAGCGTTTGACCGCGCTCGGGCCAATACGTTGAAAGAATTGACCGGCGTCAAATGGACCGTCAATGACGGCTTGTTGGAAGCCGACCCAGACCAGCCTTATGCAACCAGCCTTTTGGCCCTCGACCAAGTCTGGACCACAATCCAGAAGCAATTGGGTGGCCCTTTAGCAGTTGCTGTGCCCACCCGCGATACCTTGGTAGTCGGACGCGCCGACCGCGCCCGAGACATGACGCGTCTCGCGACCATTGCGGCCACTGGTGCCGACAATTCGGGCAGGCTGTCTGGTCGGGTTTTGGTCCGTCAGGGCGCAATTTGGGTCGCCCGATAGAGCTTTTCACACAATTGGTTTGAAACTTGCTTGTTTCTGCGAGAGACGGCGTGGCCTCCCACATTGGGACGGCCTGCTCGTGTGTGTGGGACGGACGCAAACATGGATCAATCCAAAGGTCGGACAGGCGAGCGGTTTCAGTGGGAAACTGGCAATCTCGCGTTGACGTGGCTTCAATTGCACTTGCGCCCGGGTATGCACACGCTGGAAACAGGCTGCGGTCAGTCCACTTTGGCTTGCTTGCAGGCCGGTTGTATCCATGAAGCCATCACGCCATCTGCCGATGAAATCGCCTCCATCCAGCGGGTCGCCGATCAACGCGGCCTTGATCTGAGTTTGGTGCGCTTTCATCACGGCTTCAGCCAAGACATTCTGCCCCACTTAAAAGGCCATGAAGATTTGGATGTGGCGATCATTGATGGCAGTCACGGCTTTCCGCTGCCCGGCGTCGATTGGCTTTATATGGCCCCGCGCTTGAAGGTAGGCGGCAAAATGTTGATCGACGATGTCGACCTTTGGACTGGCAAAATTCTATTAGATGTTTTGCGGCGTGAACCAGGTTGGCGCGTGAATAAAGTCCTGCACGGGCGGACAGCCATTGTTACCAAGATTGCCCCATTTGTCGCCCGCGACTGGCGGCAACAACCGACTGTGGTCGCGCGCAGTTGGTTGCCACAAGCTTGGCGTAAGTTCATCACAAGCGTTCAAATGCTGGTTGATCCGATGGAAGTGACAGCCGCGAACGACCGAAGCTGATCGAAGCTTTAGGCCTTCGTCACCAGCAAGAGACCATCGCCAATGGCAACCATGACTGCGCGCACGCGAGGATCTTCTTTTGCGTGTGCGGCGAGCTCCCGCAGGGCTACAGTCTCGATGCTCTGATCGCTAGGGTCAGCGACGGCGCCGCTCCACAGCACATTATCAAACAGCATAACCCCGCCTGTGCGCAGAAGCGTCAGGCCCTTTTCGTAATAATCGAGGTATCCGGGCTTATCGGCGTCGACAAACATAAAGTCGATCTTGCCCGCATAGCCTTCATTGGCCAAAGCGGTAAGGCTGTCGCCAGCGGGCGCGATGCGCAGGTCGATCGTGCTTTCAACACCGGCTTGATGCCAATAGGTTTTGGCCAAATCGGTGAATTCCTCAGAGATGTCGAGCGCGAAGAGTTTGCCGCCTGGCCCTGCATTCTGACGCAAGGCAAGGGCGGTCACCAAAGCCGAATAGCCTGTGAAAACACCTACCTCGACAGCTAATCGCGCATCCAACTGACGGATCAGAAAGCTCATAAAGGCACCTTGTTCGGCGCTGATTTGCATCATGGCTTTAGGGTGGCTGGCCGTTTCGGTCCGGCAGGCCGTTAAGGCGGGATGCTCCGCTTGGTTGACCTCGGCCAGATAGTTGATGATCGGGGCGCTTAAGGTGAATGATGACGACATATCTGCTCTTATCGCTTTTCTTTGGCGGCTTGCAAAGCCCAACGGACGCTGAGCAGGGCTAAAATCAGGATTAAAACCAAGGTAAAGATGGGCGAGCCGTAAGAATCGGGGCCTACCCCAGCCCAGAAGCTGTTGTCCTTTTGAAACCGAACGGCATCCCCAATCCAACAGGTCTCTAGCCAAGTCCAGCCAGCGTGGCCAGCAATCGCTGCCCAGATGCCCCCACGACCAAGGGCGAGAAACCCGAGTGCCGCTCCAAAGAGGGCGGAATTGGCGATATGCCAGATCGAGTTGTAGCCTTGAAGGGTCTGCAAGACACAGAAGGTCAAGGCCGCAACGACAATGCCTGCTAATGGGCCAAAAGCTGCATGTCCGCCGCGTTGGGCAATACCTCGAACCACGACTTCTTCGGCCAAGGCATGGATGAGGATAAAGGGTATGGGGATGATGAGGGCGGCCAAGGCAAATGCACGGGCTTCGAATGCGCCCGCCTGCAAGATCACAAGACCTATTAGAGCCAGCCCCGGCAAAGCACATCCGACTAACCAGCCCAAGCAGAGCCCAATAGCAGGCGACCCCCATAAGGGCGGTGTTTGCTCTGGCAGTCGGCTCAGTTGTCGCCAGAGGAAAAGCCCCGCCAAGCCAAGCGCCAAATTGAGTGGCTCTCGGAAGAAGTCTGGGGCACCAGCTTCGGTGATCCAGAACGATAAAAGGTGCGAAAATTCGCCCGCGCTAAAGGCTACGACCACCGCCACACCCGTTGCCAGCAACACCAAAAGCGTGCGCTTGATCATGCTGGATTTCTGAGGAGAGGCGGGGTCAGTCATCGCTTCTCTCTAAGGCGCGCCTTCACCTAAAGGCAAGCAGATGATCAGGATCGGGAACAGGCCACCAAGGGTGCCAAGAGTTGCTCGCTCAACCAAGAGACGACAGGCACGGCAACGCCGTCGCCGGCAACCTTCAGACCTGCTAAGGTTCCCTTTGGCAACTGATAGCTATCGGGTACACCCATCAGCCGCATGGCCTCGCGCGGGTTTATGGGGCGTATTTTAAGGTTTCCACCCTCTACCACCAGCCAGAATTGGCGAGACGAGCCACCCGCTGGGGTGCGCAAGCAGCCGACTTTTCCGTCAAAGCGGATTTCGGCCCGCTGCTGCTTTAGACCATCTTCCCGACGGATCCTGCGATACATGGTGCCGATATGGCGGCCAGGCGTTCCTAAAAGCGCATCCAAGCGTCCACGATGCTTATCGCTTAATTGCTGCTGGAAGATGGTGAGCTTGTCTGCTTCCCACCAACTCGTGTCAGTCGGGTCGAGAATATCGGGTAAACTGACTGATGGCTTGGGAGGTGACGGCACAAACCACTTCAATGCATTTGGCAGAGCCGCTTGGGCTTTCAAAATGGCTGGTGTTTGGAAGACGCAGGGCCGGTCATGATGGGACAGGAGCGCGGTCGGGATTTCTAGGTTCTGGCGAACGGCAATGATGAAAATTCGGGATCGTGATTGTGGCAGGAACCAAGCTGCGTCCATCTCAAGGCATCCCGCGACATAGCCGAGACCGCTCAAAGAACTGAAAATGGCGACCAAGTCTCGCCCGCCGTGCGAGCTCAACAAGCCTTTAACATTCTCTAGCACCACCACTTCGGGCGGATCACCGCGATCGCGCAATTCGGCTAGTCGCGCCATAAAGGCAAAGAGCGTCCCCGATCGGCCGCCCGTCAATCCGGCCCGATCCCCCGCGAGTGACAGGTCCTGACACGGAAAGCTGGCCCAGGCCAAGGCGGGGCGCGGCGGGAGATCATCAACCTGAATATTGGCCACATCGCCTTCAACCAGACCGTCAGCCCCGAAATTATCCCGCCAAGCCTTACACTTCATCGCATCCAAATCATTTGCCCAAGCCACGTCAAATCGCGCACTTAGGCCAAGCCGAGCGAGCCCACCCCCGGCGAAGAATTCAAGCGCAATGGGCTGATCGTGAGGGGGCAAGGACGGCTCTTTCCATGAAGGCTTTGCCCGATCTCAACATGATTTGATCTCAATTTCTGCTTCCTGCCCCAGCGTCACTGCGAAATTAGGGCTTTCCATCCCCGACACAGACGCTAAGAGACCTTTAGAAAGCCGGATGAACCGGTGTGACAGGAAGTAAAGGGAGCCGCCACTATGCGTGAAGCCGTAATCGTATCCACCGCCCGTACAGGCCTTGCCAAATCTTTGCGCGGCGGGTTCAACATGACCCATGGTGCTGCCATGACCGGTCACGCCATTAAGCACGCGATTGCCAAGGCTGGCATTGAGCCTGGCCTGGTAGAAGACGTCTATATCGGTGCGGGCCAACCTGAAGGCGCAACGGGTGGCAACGTCGCACGCAATGCCGCCATCTGGGCCGGCTGCCCCGTCACCACTTCGGGCACCACTGTTAACCGCTTCTGCTCGTCGGGCCTGCAGACCATTGCGATGGCCGCCAACTACATCACCCAGAGCGGCGCCGATTGCGCCATCGGCGGCGGCGTTGAGTCGATCTCGCTGGTGCAAATGGGTGGTTCGATGAATTTGTCGCACTATCAAGAAGAGCATCTGCTCAACATCAAGCCAGCCTTGTGGATGCCGATGATTGAAACCGCCGACATCGTGGCGCAGCGCTATAATGTCAGCCGCGAGTATCAAGACGAATATGCGCTGCGCAGCCAACAGCGCATCGCAGCTGCGCAAGCGGCTGGCCTGTTCAAAGACGAAATCGTCCCGATGGCTACCAAGATGAAAGTCGTGGACAAGGCAACCGGCGAAACCACGATCAAAGACGTGATCGTCGACCGCGACGAATGCAATCGTGCAGACACCACTTTGGAAGGCTTGGCTTCCTTGAAGCCAGTCCGCGGCCCAGACAAATTCGTCACCGCCGGCAACGCCTCGCAATTGTCAGACGGCGCGGCAGCTGTCGTGCTGATGGAAGCTAAGGCTGCGCAATCGCGCGGCGTAGAAGCGCTTGGCCGCTTTGCTGGCTTTGCGGTTGCAGGCTGCGAGCCCGACGAAATGGGCATTGGCCCTGTCTTCGCCGTGCCCCGTTTGCTGGAGCGTCATGGCTTGAAAGTGGACGATATCGACCTGTGGGAGTTGAATGAAGCTTTCGCCAGCCAGTGCCTCTATTCGCGCGACCGTTTGGGCATCGACCCTGAAAAGTACAATGTGAACGGTGGCTCGATCGCCATTGGCCACCCATTCGGCATGACGGGCACACGCTGCACCGGCCACATCCTGTTGGAAGGCCGTCGTCGCAAGGCAGCTGGCCAGAATGTGAAGTGGGGCGTTGTCACCATGTGTATCGGTGGCGGCATGGGCGCTGCAGGCTTGTTCGAAATCTACTAAAGCTTCGCCCCGGTTCAACGGGCAAGTTCGGGCGGCGGTACGGTTTAGACTGTGCCGCCGTTTTCATGTCCGCTTAAGCGATGTCGGCTAATTCTACCCCAAGAAAGAAGGTGTAGTTACGGATGGATCGGCGCACATTTACAGTCTCAGCTCTTGGCGCTCTTACCTTGGCAGGTTGCCGAGAGGACCCCGCTAAAGCTTTGCACGGGCAACGCCTACCGTCCGTTCCGGCAAGCCTGATCGACGGCACGGGCATAAATCTCGCCAGTTTGGGCCGCCCAGCCGTTATTCGCTTCTGGGGGCTGTGGTGTGGGCCTTGCCGGATTGATGAGCCGCATTGGGATGAGGCCGTGCGCGCTTTAAAGCCACTGCAAGGGGCAAAGCCCCGCTTTGACCTCTTCAGTGTTCATATCGGCCTCGCGCCCAAGGATGGGCCCAGTCTGCCGGTTTGGGCAGAAAGCCGCGCTTCAGACGTGGCCATTCCGATTGTCGATGATCGCACCCAGCGGCTTACGAAGTCGATCGGGGTGCCTGGCACGCCACTGACCTTGCTGGTCGACGCCAAAGGGCAGGTCATCGACCATGCTTGGGCGTTTAAATCGTCGCGCGGTGCTGCAAGATTTGTAGGCAAAGTACGCGATTTTGTGGGATCAGCCTGAGCTCATGCCTTGGCAAGGCACGTCACTTCGATCACATTGGGCACATGAACACGATGACACGCAGAGACACCCTGACAGGCCTTGCGGCCGGCACCATTGCCAGCACCGTCGCGCTAGAGGCAGAAGCTCAAACGGCACCAGCCGCACCCGTGGATCGTCGACCACGCACCTATGATCTGATTGGGCAAGCGGCACCTGCGACAGACCTTGCGCGTTTTGGTGGTGGCCGACTGACGCAGGCCGACTTCTTGGGCAAGACCACGATTGTTCAGTTCTGGGGGATATGGTGCCCGGATTGTTTGGCCGATGTAGATGATGTGGCAGAGCTTAATCGCCTGATCGCACGCGACCGCAAACTCCAATTCATTGGCATTCATACACGTGGGCGCTATGGCCGCTGGGGTGGTTTGGCCCCATTCTTTGCCGAAAAGGGCTATCGCTTCCCTGTCGCGATTGATGATGACAGCGCGGCTTATAAGGCTTGGGGCATCAAATGGGTGCCGAGTTTTGTGATCGTTGGCAAAGATGGCATCATTCGCGATTACACAACCGATTTGAAAGCCGGCTCTGGCATTGGGGTCCAAGGTCTGCTCGACAGAGCCAAAGCGGTTGCGAAAATAAAAGGACGCGCTTAACCACGATTGCTAACGCAAACGTGAAGCCTAGCCCCTATAATCCGGCCTTATGTCTGAGAGTTTGTACAGGCCCGGCCCTTGTTCTGCCCAAATTGCGCCCGACATACCGGGGCGAGCGCCACGCGGGCTGCCGATTGGAATGACGAACGTGCGAGCTGCCCTGCCGCCTAAGACATCTGACTTGCTCAAAGAGTTGCACGACGCCTTTCCGGGTGAAGAGCAAATCGCTGTGCGCGACGTTTTGGCCCGTCTGGATGGCCGTGCTTTTGGCCTGCTTCTTCTAATTCTGGCCCTGCCGAATTGCATTCCCAATGTGCCCGGAATCTCGACCGTTTTTGGCATTTTGCTGGTGGCACCAGCCCTGCAGATGATTTTTGGGGCAGGCACGCCTTGGATTCCCAAACGTATTGGCGATCTGAAAATTGAGCCCGCGACCTTTCGCAAATGCATCGACGTGTCGATGCCGACTTTGTTGAAGATTGAAAAGCTGGTGCAACCACGCTTTCAGTTTTTGACTCAAAAGCCTGTCACCATTTGGTTCGGCATTCAGACACTCATTTTGGCAGGCATTCTCACCTTGCCGATTCCCTTGGGCAATTGGCCCCCAGGGATGAGCATTGCCGCGCTGGCGATTGCTCTCTTGCAACGTGACGGCCTGATGGCTCTGATCTCGTTTGGCTTCTTCTTGTTGAGCTTGGCGGTCGCACCCCTCGGTATCGGCATGGCGATTGCCGGCCTAGATTGGTTAGTTGGCGTCGTGTCCAACACTATTCATGCGGTTCACTTCTGAGGCTTGGTGATCACCGCCAGCACGACCCCGACCCCAACCACCGCTAATCCAAACAACGCGCCAATCTTCACATAGTTCAACGATGACCACAGCATCAGTGCACTGCTGCCTGCAAACACGAGCGGCAAGACTGGGTAGAGCGGTACTTTAAAGGGCCTTGGCTGATCGGGCATCTTTCTGCGCAACACGATGACCGCCAAGCCACTCGCTGTCAGGAACGCCCAATAAACGGGGGCGGTATAGTCTACCAGTGTTGAAAAGCCTTGATACAGGGCACCCAGAACAACGAGGCCAACCGACACAATCCCTTGTGCGATGATGGCGTTGGATGGAATTCCACGTTGACCGTCCCAAGACCCAATCCAGTTCAGGCCAGTACGTTCACGGGCGGCGGCATAAGTCGTGCGCGCACCGACAATGATGGTTCCGTTGATGGAAGTGATGGCCGCAGCTGCTACCGCAATCGCCAAGACGATCCCGGCTTGCGGGCCAAAGGCGCGCGCCATCAGGTCGGCGGCCGGTGCCTTGGACTGCGCGAGGCCTTCAATACCCAGCCCCCGCAGCAAGGCCCAATTGGCCATCAAATATAACAGGGTGATGATTACGACCGACCCTAAAAGCGCCTGCACCATTCCGCGTTCAGGGTTTTTAATCTCGGCCGATAAGGTCGACATTTCACTCCAGCCGCCAAAGGCCAACAACACAAAGACAAGGGCATAGCCTAAACCTGCCGCATTCGGACTGTGCCCTTGACCGGTCGTTGCTGGTGCAATGGCGGAAACAACCAGCCAAGCTGCCGCCGCAGCCAGCGCCAACAGGCCGATCACTTCGAGGCTGGTGATTGCGTAGTCGGCACCTTTGCCGCCAGTGGTGCCGCGCAGATTGAAAAGGGTCATCACCACCACACTCACCAAAGCGAATAGGGCGGGCCCATTTGGGCCTAAGTTCCAAACCAAGTTGAGATAATCACCAATCACAAAGCCCAAAAGGGCGATGGAGCCTGTGTTGATGATTGAAAATCTGGCCCACGCGAAGGAGAAGCCAAAACTTGGGCCATAGGCTTTGGTCAGGAAGTAATAATCGCCGCCGGGGCTGGGATAAGCGGTTGAAAGCTCGCCATAGCAGAGCGCCCCCATCAAGGAGATCAGCCCACCAATGATCCAAACGCCATAGACGGCCCAGACGCTGCCGGCGTTTTCAGCAACCAGAGCTGGAGATTTAAAAATGCCCGCGCCGACTACCATGCCGACTGCGATGAAAATCACATAGGGGACAGAAAGGTGGCGGGTCGGGGTCGCGGCATGAGGATCGTGCATGACGCGAGTGTGTCGTCCGAAAGGGCGGGGGTCAATGATGTGGGCGACAAGAGCCGCAGGTTCCGCTGCCCTGCACTTAGGGCAGCGGAAAGCGCGCGATTATTGGACGGGCTGCCCGATGGCTGCCCGGGCTGCATTGACTTGATAGGTGCGCAAATAGTCACCAAGAACTTGCGTCATGAGCACGCCAGCTTCTTTGGTTTGTGGATTGGCCCAGAATTGGGTGCCGGCTGCACCGCCCCAGAACATGGTGCCGACAGGCGCGCCGCTGGGGTAGAGATTGGAGTCGACGACGGTGCCAAAGCCCAACCCATAGCTATAGCCCTGCTTCACCAAATTGGCGTTGGCTTTTGGGCCCAGTTGGTCCTTGCCCATTTCGGCAATCGAGGAAGCCTTTATGATCCGCACCCCGTCTAGCTCGCCTTGGCCTGCGATCATGCGTGCAAAGCGCACATAGTCACTCAAGGTGCCGACCAGACCCGCACCGCCAAACTCGATCCGCGCGGGCTCTAAGAAGGGGCTTTTGGCTGGTGGGTCACCGGGGCGCAAGGCTTCGTGCATGGGCACGTCCTTGAGGCTTTTGACATAGCTATCAATGCCGCCTGTAGCTGGCTTGATCTTTGAAACGGCGAAATAGACATTTGCCAGGTTTTCTTTGTCCCCTGGCTGAACTTGAAACGCCGTATGCTTCATGCCCAAAGGCGTGAAAATGCGGTCCTTAAAGAAGGTGCCAAGGCTTTGGCCGGACGCCACTTCAACCACACGGCCCAAGACGTCGATCGCAATGCCATAGGTCCAAGTTTCACCCGGTTGGTTGGTGAAGGGGGTGGCAGCAACCCGGTCTGCCAAATCCTGCAGGTTGGCGACTCGCGGACCCTTGAAGCCAGGCACAGGCTCGGAAGGGGCGCGCTCAATGCCATTCATCGCATATAACCGCTCAACCGGCTTGGTCGGGCCCCACCAAGGAATGCCGGCCGATTGGCGCATCAAGTCGCGCACCGTTAACTGGCGGACCGCTGGCTCTGTCTTCAAGGTCTCCAGCGTGTCGCCGCTGACATAGACCACGGTCTTGGCAAAAGAGGGGATATAGGTCGACACAGGCGCGTCGAGATCCACTTTGCCCTCTTCTACCAACATCATAATCGCCACAGCCGTGATCGGCTTGGTCATAGAGTAAAGGCGAAACACCGTGTCTGGCGTAATGGGCTTACCCGTTTCGACATCGGCCAAGCCGACATAGGTCGACTCAATCCGACCGTAGGAATCCACCAAGGCTGCTGAAAAGCCGCTGGCTACTTTCTTGTCGACGCCATCTTGTAACACCGTCCGCATGGCGGCGACGCGTTCTGGCAAGACCGAGGGCGGCGGGGTGGCAACGCTGGCACTCGGCGATTGGCTTGTCGCGCACCCACTGAATGCCAGCAGACTGGTGCTGATCGCCAAGGCGGCAAAAATCGGTTTTAGCTTGAACATGTAGGCGCTGCTCCCAGAAACGTGTTGTTTTGCGATCTTGTTTTGATAAGGCAATCATCTGTTTAATTGGGCGCTCTGGTCAAGGGCACGCCGACTAATTGACGGCACATTCAACAGACAGGCCAAGCGCCAATGTCCGCCTTCCAGCTCTAGAGGGATTTTTGGGTATGAATCGTCGCATCATTCTTCAATCAGCAGCTATTGGTGCCGCGTCTCTGATGCTGCCGGGGTGTGCGGGCAGTGGGGTGTTGCGGCAGCGTTATCCCCGCCGTCCGCGTGTAAAATTAGGGATCGATCAATTGGTCCAGTCGGGCTTTGCAGCCTTGGACGGCCAGCGCGTTGGCTTCATCACCAATCAGACGAGCGTCGATCAAGCCGGAACCATGTCGCGCGTGGTGCTACAAAGGGGCTTAGGGCCGCGTCTGACCGCCTTGTTTGGGCCAGAACATGGGCTGGATACGCGCGCGAAGGCAGGCGACCACGTGGCAAATGCGCAAGATCCGATCACGGGCTTGCCAGCCTATTCCCTCTATGGCGAGCACCGAAAGCCCACGCCAGCCATGTTGAAAGACGTGGATGTATTGGTGTTTGATATTCAGGACATTGGGGTGCGCAGCTACACCTATATCTCTACTATGATCCTTGCGATGGAGGCTTGTGGCGAAGCCGGTAAAGCCTTTGTCGTGCTCGACCGACCAAATCCCCTCGGTGGCATACGGATGCAGGGCCCGCCCTTGTCACCGGGCTTTGAATCCTTTGTCAGCCAGGTGCCAGTGCCCTATCTGCATGGCCTCACCATCGGTGAATTGGCGAGGATGGCCATAGCGAAAGGCTGGGTCGCCAAAGCCCCTAAGCTGACGGTCGTGCAAATGGCGGGCTGGGAGCGGCGGATGAATTGGGCGGATACGGGCCTTAATTGGGTGGCGACCAGCCCGAATATCCCAACTTGGGAATCGCCCTTTTATTGCGCCACGACGGGCATTTTGGGCGAGCTGAAGCAGGTGGATATTGGGATCGGTACGGCAAAACCATTCCATTATGCGGCAGGGCCGGGCATTGATGGTGCTACCTTAGCCGAAAGCCTAAGCCAGCAAGGCTTCCGCGACATCCAGTTCAAGCCCTATCAGAGCCAAGTGAAGCCGGGCTTTGGCGGGGTGGAGCTGATCATTGATCCAAGGGGGCAGACGGACCTGATGGCCGTTGCGATGGCCTTGTGTGCAGAGGTCGTCGCACGTTCGGCCAAGGCACCCTTATCGGGCAGTACAGCTTCCACGCGCAGCCTGTTCAACAAGGTCTATGGCAGTGAAGCCTTGTGGTCGGCACTGGAGGCGGGGGCGCCTTGGCAAAAGCTCGTCGCGGATTGGCAGGGGCCTTTAGAGCAGTTCAAAGCCGATCGCGGGCCGCATCTCATCTATCGCTGAATTTGAAAACCTGATGGGCCCAGATAAGGCCCATCAGGCAGCTTGGAAGATTAGGCGGCTTTGCCAGCTTTGGCTTCGCCTTCGATCAGCGGCGCGTCATTGGCACTGGAACTCGCACTGGCAGCGCCAACTTGGATCGCAATCTTGCGAGGCTTTAGGGCCTCTGGCACTTCGCGCACCAAAGATAGGCTCAACATGCCGTGCTCAAGATTGGCACCGGTCACGCGCACGTGGTCGGCCAATTGATAACGGCGTTCAAAGCCACGTTCGGCAATTCCGCGATGCAGGAAATTGCGGCCTTCTTCACTCGAGGCTTTTTTGCCGGTGACGGTCAGAAGACCCTCTTTCAGCTCAATCGACAAGTCTTCGGGGCCAAAGCCCGCCACCGCCAACTCGATGCGATAGGCGTCTTCGCCAGTCTGCTCGATATTGTAAGGGGGCCAGCCCGTTGCCGTATCCAAACGGGCACCGGTTTCGATCAAATGGGCCATCCGGTCAAAGCCGACGATGGTGCGATAGAGGGGGGTTAAGTCAATCGTACGCATTTTGTCCTCCTAGAAGCGACAGGTTCACCACGCGGAAAAAGGGCCGCGCACCCAGCGAACTCCACTGTCTCACGCAGACTTCCGCTTGCTCTCTAGAGCCAAGTGGAGGGCCGCGCTTATGAGCCCGGTGGCGATCCATGCGGCCCGTTTGTTGGCACCGCACAGCCTAGTTGGGAGTGCGTTTTTGACTGTGCAAGGGGCAGATGTCCAAATTCTGACAGGAGTTTCATGTCCTTGAGGCTTGAGCCCGTGGCGTAAACTAGGATAGGCTAACGCTCTTGAGTTTCGCTTTGGCTCACTTCAAAGCTGGTAGCCGGTAGTCAAAGGGAGAAAGAGGCGCATGACATTTCGCGCTTGGGCACTCGCCGGAACTGCCAGCATCATGGCGTTAAGCGGAATTGTGTCAGCCCATGCGCAAGTTCCCGACCAGCAAGTTTCGGAAAGCCAGCCGACGACGGGGCCAACCTCTGTGTTTGTGCCGCCGGCTAATCCCGTTCCGCCTTTAGACGAACGTGCACGTGAAGCATTGCGTCGGGCGGTCAAGGGTGACCAGCGCATTGATGCTCAGCGGGATCGTTGGCGCAATCCAGAGGCGACCTTACAGTTTTTCGGCGTGCGCCCGACCGATGTAGTTGTTGAGATTTGGCCAGGCCAAGGCTGGTATTCCTCGATACTCGGTCCTTATTTGAAGCAGGGTGATGGTAGGCTAATCGTTGGTCACTGGGATGCCGCCGCGTCCAACTCCCAAGTCGTTCGTCAGATGGTTGACGCATACCGGGCGCGCTTCGCTGCCGACCCAGGGGTCTATGGCAATGTCAACGTGGTGCCTTTTGGTCCGCGATCCATGCCAATGGCACCGCCCAATAGCGTCGATAAGGTTTTGACCTTCCGCAATATCCACAATTGGATGGCGCAAAGCTGGGCCGAGAAGGCGTTTGCCGACTTCTACACCGTCTTGAAGCCCGGCGGCATCCTTGGAATTGAGGAGCATCGCGGCCGCACCGACGAGCCGCAGGACCCCTTGGCGCGCGACGGCTACGTGCGCGAGGATTATGTGATCCAATTGGCGCGTGAGGCAGGGTTTGAGTTTATCGGCGGGGCAGAGATTAATGCTAACCCTGCTGACACTAAGGACCATCCATTTGGCGTTTGGACCTTGCCGCCGGTATCGCGGACCTCGCCAATCGGCGAGAAAGATGACCCGGGCTTTGATCGCAGGCGCTATGATGAGATTGGCGAAAGCGACCGCATGACCTTGCGCTTCCGCAAGCCCTTGGATGCAACCGGTGTTGGCTTGGCTTCTTCGCGGCCAACAGCCGACCAAATCCCTGTGACCATTATTCCTGGCCCACCACCACCACCTCGCCGTGGCCGTCGTGGGTCGCCGCCACCGCCACCACCTCCACCCCCCGTTGTGGCAGGTGTCGAAGCCAAGCCGGATGCGGCAGGGGTGGCACCTGCGCCCGACCCTAAGCCGGGGGCTGCTGTTACGCCAACTACTGGCCTTCGCCCTGCGACCGAAGAACCGCAGGCCAAAGCGCCGTCACCGCCCGCGCCACCCCCGCCGGCCAGTCGGCGCGGGTCAAACACCAAGGCCCGCACAGCGGCGCCTGCCCCGGCTCCTAGCGCGGCCTCAGTGCCAACTGATGCGGCCTCTACCAAGCCGGTCGGTGACGCACCACCGGCTGATGCGACGCCCGATCCTGCGCCAAAGGCAGCCACTGAACCTGTTGCCACGGCTACCCCAACGCCTTTGCGTCCGCGTCAGCGCGGCGCAACACCCGCAACGCCAAAGGCTGGTGAGCCAAGCACCGCGGCGAGTTCGACGACAGCTAAGCCCAAGTCCGGTGGCTCTGGTTCGCGCGATGCCGAAGCAACGCCCGCGCCCAGCCCGTCCACGCGGTCACGGACGCGTTCCGGCACAGCCTCTACCCCTGCCGAGGAAACGAAAACCAAATCAGGAACGGCTGCAAGCCGAAAGAAGGCAGAAGAGGAAGCCCCGGCTACCACAAACCGTCGCAGCTCACGTCGTCCAGCCGCAGAACCCGCTGAGACCAAGGCACCTGCTAGCAAGTCTAAATCCAAGGCCAAGACAAAAGCGGCGGATACCGAAACGACGCGCCCTGCCTCGAGCCGGAACAGAAACCGTCCTGAAACCAAGGCTGAGCCCAAAAAGAAGTCGTCAAGTACGGCGGCACCCAATAGTCGCACCAAGGCAGCGCCAAAAGCTGCCCCAAGCAAGAAGTCCGCGCCGCCTGCTAAGTCTAGTCCCAACAAGCCGGACTGGGTCGTGCCGCCGAAGAAGAAAAAAGAATAGGCACGTGGTCTCACAAGTCCGTGAATCTCGCCGTGCGGCCTCGACATTTCGGGCCGCTTAGGCGACATGGCACGCATACGATAAGCCCGACTCATGGAGCGGCGCAGGTCCCTGTGTCGCCGGTCGGTTGAAGGAGACAGATTATGCGTAGTGCCCGAAATTCCTTGCTTGCGGTCAGCGCGATCGTCATCGGTGCTTTGTGCGCCACCCCCGGCATGGCTGGAACTGCGGCGGCTAAGCCAAAGGCCGCGGCACCAGCAGCAGGTATGACTGCGCAGGCCGTCGTCGATGGTGCGTGGCGGACTCCAGAAGACCGGGCGCGTGATGGCGTTCGTCATCCCGTCGATTCCTTTGCCTTCTGGGGCATTAAGCCAAACATGACTGTGGCTGAGATCCGGCCAGGTGCGGGCTATTGGACCGATCTATTGGCCCCTTATTTGGCCGCAGGCGGTGGTAAACTGATCGTCACCTCTGGCGACCCTGACAAAATGAGCGATGCGCAAAAAGCCGGTCGTGACCGCTATTTGAAGCGCTACCAAGATAATCCATCCCTTTATGGCACGTTGGAAGTTGGTGTGTTTGCTGCCAATTCGGACAAATTGCTTGCTGCACCAAATAGCGTCGATCTGATCATCAGTTCACGGAACTTCCATGGCTTTGTGTTGCAGAACATCAAGGATTATGCGCTGAAGTCCATGTATAGCGCACTGAAGCCCGGCGGGCTGGTGGCGATTGAACAGCACCGCGGTGACGCACGACGGCCACAAAATCCCGCCTCGGGCTATATTCGGCAGGACTGGGTGATCGCGCAAATGCGTCAGGCCGGTTTTGAATTTGTTGCGGCGTCTGAGCTCAACGCCAACCCGAAGGATACCAAGGATCATCCATTCGGGGTGTGGACCTTGCCACCCACCTTGCAGACCGCGCCCAGTGGCCAGCCGGCTAATCCAAATTTCGACAATGCCAAGTATAAGGCTATTGGCGAAAGCGACCGGATGACTCTTCTTTTCCGCAAGCCTGCCAAATAAGATTACTGACCAGATGAGGGGCCTTCGCGATAAACGCGGGGCCCCTTTGCCCATTCACGAAACTTCTACTGTCTTCAATCGACGACTTACCGAAATTTAAGGTGACAGACATCTACAGCATGCGCAGGCTGTTTTGATGACATTACCAGCCAACGCTACCCTTCTTGGATTCTCGCTTGCAGCACTCAGTCTGGTTTTGACTGCCAATGCACAAACCGCGTCTGGCGAAGGTGTTCGCCAGGTGCCGGTTAAAAAGCTCTTCCCCTATTATGATCTCTATCTCGGCCTGCCACCACAAGACCGTGACGGTTTCTATTTGGAATATTTGATCCAGTCCTCAGGGGCGAATGTCCGTCCACGCATGTTCTATGCTTTGGGTTCCGTACGCACGCCTGTACAAATTGATTCCAAAGGTAAAATCTTGAATATGCCAGATTTGGCTATGCTCCGACAGGGCAAGTTAGAGGTGCCCGCCTCTGCGCCGCCCGGGCGCATTGTGCTGAATTTGGAGCCAGTTGTTCCTTTGGGCCGCACCATTCCAACAAGCGCGGTTTCTAATTCAGTGACGGACTATGCGAAAGCCATCGGGCGTGCAGGCCCACTGGCCCTAGCAATCCCGAAACTCACCGGGATTGCGTTCAAGGGCGTCCCCGGAGGGCAGGCTGTGTTTGCAGACGGTCGGAGGGTTTCTTTGCCGATTGAAGCAGGCATTCCCGTCTTTCGGCCTAGTCATGCGACCATGCGAGGTGCAGTCAGCCTTGAGTTTCCTGCGGTCCCAAGCCAAGCCGAGTTTGCACGCTGATCAGTCAACATAGGTACTGAACGCAAAAAGCCGCATAATTTAGCGAAATTGGCGCTATTTTGCAGATACTGGTAACATCCATTTAACTATCTTGCGACAAAGCTTGATTAGTTTTTACCATCGGTGGATGTCCGGAACCCGATTGAATGCCAGGCTTAAACTCTCTTCACGTACTGGTAGTCGATGACAATCCCCATATGCGGTCGATTGTCGTGGCGATTTTGCGTGGGGTTGGGATTGGGATCGTCAAAGAAGCCAGTGACGGCGCAGATGCGATGGAAGTCATGCGCGCGGGCGTGCCCGATATCGTCATTGTCGATTTGAACATGTTTCCGATCGACGGACTGGAATTCACGCAGATGATCCGCACCGCCGTCGATAGCCCGTTTCCCTTTGTGCCCATCATCATGATGACAGGTCATACCGAGCGCACAAAAGTCACGGCGGCACGAGATTCAGGTGTGAATGAATTGGTGGCCAAGCCCATCTCTGCGAAAACCTTGCTCGACCGCATCGTCGCCGTCATCGATCGCCCTAGGTCGTTCGTCAAAACGGCGACCTATACCGGGCCATGTCGTCGTCGAGGCACTAGCGGCAAAGACTATGTTGGCAAGCTTCGTCGTAAGTCGGACAATCAAGCAAAGAACGCACAAACTAACGAACCGAAAGAAGAAACAGCATGAACGCGGAGACCCCTGTAGAGCTGATTGCGCCAAGTTTCCGTCTTCAGCGGAAAATGGGTGGTCCAGCTTCGCGCATGCTGACGCCTGAAGCCTACCGAAAGGCCAATGCGGCATTGGAAGAGGTCATTCCCCCGATCGATGATGAAGTGCGTCGCTTGTTGCAGGAATTGCAAGACGCCCTGCAGGCCAAGCAAGCTGGCGGGCGCGACGTCATGTGGAATAATGCCCATGAAATTCGTGGGCTGGCTGGTACTGTCCGTAAAGTCACGTTGGGCCAGGCAGCCAATCTGATCTGTCACTACCTCAATGACACAGCCGCTGACTTCATCCCAGATCAGGGCGTGATGCAAACTATTGTCGTGGTGGCACATCAGGCCCTGCGCGAGGATGCCGACACGGATCCAATGATCAAAGTGTTGGTGCAAGATGGCGCGCGCGCCGTTCTTGCCCAGCGTCACCGCGAAGGCCGTGATTAAACGACAGTCGCGGCGCTTAGCCTAAAGCAGCATTCAACGCCGCTTCCACATCCTTCACCAAGTCTGCGCTATCCTCGATACCAACCGAGAGACGGACAAGACCGCTCGTCACGCCCAACTCGGCCTGAACTTCGGGGGCGAACGAGTAATGCGTCGTCGTGGCGGGATGAGTCGCGAGGCTCTTTGAATCGCCCAAATTGTTGGAGATATCAACAATTTGTAGCGCGTCTAGAAACGCGAAGGCCGCCTGCTTGCCGCCTTTGAGTTCAAAAGCCAGCAAGGTTCCGCCAGACTTCATTTGCCGGCTAGCGAGCGCATATTGGGGATGGTCGGTCCGGTGCGGATAGCGCACATAATTGGTCGCCGGATGGGCTGCGATAACATCGGCCAAACGTGCGGCGCTCGCACTAGCCCGCTCTACCCGCATGGAAAGCGTCTCAAGGCCCTTTAGGACGTTCCACGCCACAAAGGGCGACATGGCCGGGCCGGTATGACGCAGATAGGGGTCAATATGCTCTTCCATAAAGGCGGTTGAGCCGAGGATGGCTCCGCCCAATGTTCGCCCGGCACCATCCATATGCTTGGTTGTGGAATAGACCACGACGTCCGCGCCTAGTTCGAACGGGCGCTGGAGAATGGGCGAGGCGAAGATGTTGTCGACAATCAGCCTCACGCCACAAGCTTTGGCCAAGCCGGCTACCGCTGCAATGTCGCTGACGTCCAAAGTCGGATTGCTGGGGCTTTCGAGGAAGAAGGTCTTTGTGTTTGGCCGGATGGCCGCCTGCCACGCCGCAACATCGGTGGAATCGACCAGCGTAAATTCAATGCCATAGCGCGGCATGAAGGTTTCAATCACCCAACGGCAGGACGAGAAGAGGGCTTTCCCCGCCACCACATGATCTCCTGCGCGCAAGGGGGCAAGCAAAGCGGCAGTCACCGCTGCCATGCCGCTCGCCGTTAGTCTGCAGGTCTGTGCGCCATCAATGGCGGCCAAGCGCTCTTCCAGCATCCGGTTTGTCGGGTTGGCATAGCGGCCATAGAGATAGCCGGGTGCTTCGCCCTTGAAGCGGGCCTCTGCCTCACTGGCCGAGTCATAGACAAAGCCAGAGGTCAGGAAAATGGCTTCGCTGGTCTCTTTGTGCTGAGAGCGCGTCAGGCCACCGCGCACCAGAATCGTGTCGGGACTAAGCTGTGGGTGGGCGGAAGGATCGTGGGTTTCGTCAGTCATCTTATAAAGTCCTCAGCCCAACGAGGGCATGGGCAAATGCATCGGCGGAAAAGGGTTGTAGGTCATCGGCTTGTTCGCCCACGCCGACAAATCGGATCGGTAATTTATGTTTCTCGGTCACGGCAACCAAGACGCCGCCTTTAGCGGTGCCATCCAATTTGGTCATAACTAGGCCAGTGATACCGGCCGCATGGCGGAAGGCTTCGGTCTGAGAAATGGCATTCTGACCGACCGTGGCATCCAGCACCAACCAGGTCTCGTGTGGGGCATCGGGGTCCACCTTGCCGATCACGCGCACGACTTTGGCCAGCTCATTCATCAGTTCGGTTTTGTTTTGTAAGCGTCCAGCGGTATCGATCAGAAGGACGTCAATCCCTTCGGCCTTGGCACGGGTTAGGGCGTCAAAGGCGAGGCCAGCGGCGTCTGCGCCTGTTTCGCGGGCGACTACGGGCACATTGGCGCGTTCTCCCCAGACTTTGAGCTGCTCTACGGCTGCGGCGCGGAAGGTATCGCCTGCAGCCAACATCACCTTGTGGCCAGCTTGGCTCAGATTGTGAGCGATCTTGCCAATCGTGGTGGTCTTGCCAGAACCATTGACGCCAACAAACAAGATCACGCGCGGTCCAGCGGCACCAGCCGGTTGCTCAAAGGGTGAGCTATCGGTTTCAAACGGGCGCAAGATGGTGGCAATTTCATCCGCCAAGGCCTGCTTAATTTCTTCCGGGCTGATGTCTTTGCCGAAGCGGTCTTTTGAGATGCCAGCGCGAATGCGCGCCGATGCACTGGCTCCCAGATCGGCCGTGATTAAAAGCTCTTCCAGCTCATCCAGCGTATCTTGATCCAGCTTGGCCTTTGTGAAGACCGCTGTGACCCCTTCTGCCAAGCGCGAGGAGGAGCGCTGTAGCCCATCGACCAATTTGTCGATGACGTCTGCAGGCATTGGCTCTGGTTCAGGCGCTGGAACCGCAATGGCATAGGTCTGACGGACTAGGCCATCAGATCCCAGTTCCTCAATCGCGAGGCTCGCCAATCCATCCAGTTTGGCCGCCAAGGGCAAGCCGCCAGCGCGCGCGGTGATGAAAACCAGCTCTCGGTCCGCCTTGGGCTCGGCCAACAAAGTGACGCGCACGGCCGTCTCATCATAATCGGTGGTGACACCGATCACCCCCGTGATGCGAGAGGATGCCTCTTCGACGATGGGGCCGATTTCGCCTTTGAGTTTGTCGGGGTCGAAAGCCGTCGCGACAAAGCGTGCCGCCGGCACGCCCGGGCTGCCAGCCTGAGGCTCAAGCTTAGGAGCCGTTTCGGCCTCAAGCGCCTGATTTTTCTTCTTACCCCAGCCAAACATGGCAGCAAATCCCTCTGTGGCCAAGCAGCGAAAACCCTTGTTGCGGCCTCAGCTTAGACTTAGCGGAGGCAAGAGGCAGACGGAAGACGTGAAGTGCTTTTGTTCGGCTTCACAGCACGCGTCAGACATTCTATGACATCCGGGCACGCGGCTCTTTTTCGTCTGGGCCTAGAGCTGAAGCTACTGGCCAAGAGATGGATTTTCAAAAATGCTAAGCCGGATCGTTATTGTGGGTGCAGGCCAAGCCGCGACGCAAGCCGCAACCAGTCTGCGGGCAGGGGGCTATAACGGCCAATTGGTGCTGTTGGGCAACGAAGGCCTTCTCCCCTATCAGCGACCGCCTCTATCGAAAGCTTATTTGTCGGGCGCGATGGGTCTCGACCGTGTGATCTTGAAGCCGCTGGAAGCTTGGGCGGAAGACAAGGTCGAGGTGCATCTTGACGCAGAAGTCACCCGACTGGACCGGGCAGCCAAGTCGGTGACGACAGCCAATGGTCAAACTTTTGCCTATGATAAATTGATCCTAGCAACTGGCTCGCGCGTGCGCGCGCTGCCCTGTCCGGGGGCAGACCTTGCCGGCGTGCATTATCTGCGTAGCATTGCTGACGCCGACGGTCTGGGCCAAGAGTTGGGGGCTGGGAAGCGATTGGTTGTGATTGGCGGGGGCTATATCGGCCTAGAGGTCGCAGCTGTTGCCCGAAAGGCTGGGCTTGAGGTTACGATCTTGGAGGCCGCCCCGCGCGTCTTGGCCCGTGTCGCGCCGCCTGTCATTTCAGATTTCTTCCAGAAGCTCCATCGCGACGCTGGGGTCACCATCCTGACGGATGTGAAAGTCACCGCCCTCGAAGGCACAAAACACGTGACTGGGGTCGCGTTAGCTGATGGTCGCAGCATCGCCGCCGATCTTGTTCTGGTTGGCATTGGGATCATCCCGAACGCGGACTTGGCGCGGGAAGCTGGACTTAAAGCTGAAGATGGCATCGAAACGGATGAAGACGCCCGTACCAGCGATCCATCCATATTCGCGATTGGTGATTGTGCCAGCAGACCTCTGGTACATTATGGCCACCGTCGGGCGCGGCTCGAAAGCGTCCATAATGCGTTGGAGCAAGCCAAACTGGCTGCGGCGGCGATCTTGGGTCTGCCCCGGCCCGTCGAAGAAGCGCCTTGGTTCTGGTCGGATCAATATGACATCAAGCTGCAGATCGCGGGCCTTTCAACAGGGGCAACTCAATCGGTGGTGCGCGGCGATCCGTCGCAGAAACGCTTTGCCGTTTTTCATTTAGACTCCGAAAATCGGCTGCTTGCGGTGGATGCCATTAATGCGCCGCCTGAGTTTATCGTTGGCAAGCAGGTGATTGCACGGCATGGACAGCTTGCGCCCGCGCGTTTGGCTGATATGTCTGTGTCGATGAAAGAGATTGGGGCCAGCGCATAAGCGCCAACCCTAACCAGAAGCTCAAAGGGAACACAAAGCGTCATGGCGAAAGTCACATATATCGAACATTCCGGCACCGAGCATGTTATCGAAGTGCCAGTCGGCACCACCATCATGGAAGGTGCGGTCAAGAATCGTGTGCCGGGCATTGATGCCGATTGCGGCGGTGCTTGCGCCTGCGCGACCTGCCACGTTTTCGTCGATGCCGCTTGGATCGAGAAGACAGGTAAGCCCGGCAGCATGGAAGAAAGCATGTTGGATTTCGCCGAAGGCGTGACCCCTTTGTCGCGTTTGTCCTGCCAGATTTCGATGACGTCTGACTTGGATGGCATCGTTGTGCGTTTGCCGGCAGCCCAACACTAAGGTTTGATGCTGGCGCACAGCGCAGCAGTCTATGAAATTGCGCATGCCAAATATGCGCAGACACATGCTGGGCGATAGGGGAATGGCCTCGCCAAACCCCGCCGCACCTCTATAGTTTCCAAAATTGGCTCAAGGCTGCGATCATGCTGTGCCTTGCCAAGTAAGCAGGATAGGGTCTGTATGATCGGCGTTGTTGTGGTCAGTCACGGCTTTTTGGCGCGAGAGCTTATTCTGGCGGCAGAGCATGTGGTTGGGCCCCAGACCAATATGCAGGCCATTTGCATCGGCCCTGACGACGATATGCAGACACGGCGGGACGATATTCTCGACGCTTGTCGCAAAGTCGATGATGGATCTGGCGTGATCATCCTCACCGACATGTTCGGCGGCACGCCATCAAACCTCGCGATTTCGATTATGAATCGCGGCGAGTATGAGGTGATTGCAGGGGCTAATCTCCCTATGCTGATTAAATTAGCTGAAGTTCGTGGCCGCGAAAGCTTGCCGCGGGCCGTTTTTGCTGCACAAGATGCTGCCCGGAAATATATCGCTGTGGCGTCATCCTTGTTGGCGAGTGGCTAAAATGACTGAACGCGTGTCGCGGACCATCGAAATCGTCAACAAACGCGGATTGCATGCGCGCGCTTCGTCCAAATTCGCGCTACTCGCGGGCGAATATGCCGATAGCCGGGTGATGGTCGGGCGCGAGGACCAAGAAGTCGATGGCGAGAGCATCATGGATTTGATGATGCTGGCCGCGGGCATTGGCTCTGAAATCACCGTCTCGGCCGAAGGTCCTCGCGCCGAAGCCGCCCTCGACGCATTATGTGAGCTGGTCGCCAGTCGATTTGGTGAGGGTGAGTAGCCTCCTATCCGCCCTTCCCACCCCCCCAGCCCTTGCTCTTTGCCACCTACTCGGCTATAGGCCCCGCTCTTCCGCGCAATCAAAACGCGCGCTCTGATCCACACGGTCCTGCACGAACTGAGCAATCGGGGGCAAAGCAGATGGGGTGGACAGGGTTTCCCCGTCCGACGTGATCGTCCGGCGGGGCGTTTTGCGTTGCGTGTTTGCTTTTGGAACCACGCATGTTTGACGCGCTAACAGAACGATTGACGGGTGTCTTTGATACGCTCACCGGACGGGGTGCGCTGTCGGATAATGACGTGGATTCCGCCTTGCGTGAAGTGCGCGTGGCGCTGTTGGAAGCCGATGTGGCGCTGCCCGTCGTCAAAGCTTTTATCGCCAAAGTCAAAGAAGAAGCGGTGGGAGAGCGCGTTATCCGCGCCGTGAAGCCCGGCCAGCAAGTTGTCAAAATCGTCTATGATGCGTTGGTGGAAACATTGGGCGGCACTGGCGGCCCTGTTGATCTGATGCTCAACCAAGGCCCGCCCGCGGTCATTATGATGGCAGGTTTGCAGGGTTCGGGTAAAACCACCACGACTGCCAAGCTCGCTTTGCGTATGCGCACCCGCCTGCGCAAGAAGGTTCTGGTCGCCTCGCTCGACGTGCGTCGTCCTGCCGCGATGGAGCAATTAGCGGTTCTGGCGCAACAAGCCGAAGTCGACAGTCTGCCCATTATCGCTGGCCAATTGCCCGCTGAAATCGCGCGCCGGGCCATCACAGCGGGTCGCTTGGGCGGCTATGACGTGGTTTTCCTCGATACCGCTGGCCGGACGTCCATCGACGAAGATATGATGAGCGAAGCGGCAGAGATTGCACGCATCGCCAGCCCGATTGAAACCCTGCTGGTCGCAGATAGCTTGACTGGTCAGGATGCGGTCGAAACCGCGCGTCGTTTCCATGAGCGTCTGCCGCTGACTGGTATTGTTCTGACCCGCGCCGATGGCGATGGCCGTGGTGGTGCCGCGCTATCGATGCGCGCGGTGACCGGTCTGCCGATCAAATTCTTGGGCATTGGCGAAAAGATTGATGGCCTTGATGCCTTTGATGCCCAGCGTATTGCTGGCCGCATCTTGGGCCAAGGCGACGTTGTCAGTCTGGTTGAGCGCGCTGTTGAGAACGTCAAGCAGGATGAAGCCGAAAAGCTGGCCGCCAAAATGGCCAAGGGCAAGTTCGATCTCGACGATCTCGCCATGCAATTGCGTCAAATCCAGGCGATGGGGGGCCTCGGCGGTGTGATGGGCATGCTGCCCGGCGCGCAAGCTGCCAAAAAGGCCATGGAATCTGGCGCTGTTTCGGACAAGGGCGTCAAGCGTCAGATTGCCGTCATTCAGTCCATGACCAAGCAAGAGCGGGCCAAGCCCGATCTGTTGAATGCCAGCCGTCGCAAGCGGATCGCAGCGGGTGCAGGCGTCGACGTCTCGGAAGTCAACAAAGTTATCAAAATGCATCGCTCGATGTCGGACATGGTCAAGGCCATGGGCAAGGGCGGCATGAAGGGCCTGATGGGCAAGATGGGTGGCATGTTTGGGGGCAAAATGCCGCCGATGGATCCTGCCGCTCTACAACGTCTCGGCCAACAAGCGGCTTCGTCCGGCGGCGGTTTACCCGGCCTGCCTGGTCAGTCGCCTCCACAAGGTTTGCCCGGTCTGGGCAATACGCAAAATCCCGGTGGCTTTACGGGCCTACCAGGTCTCCCATTCGGGAAAAAGTAACGCAGAAACGACACATACACTCTGAAAGGTAAGTCTCATGTCCTTGAAAATTCGCTTGGCCCGCGGTGGCTCTAAGAAGAAGCCAGTTTACCGCATCGTGGTCGCTGAAGCCCGTTCGCCACGCGACGGCCGCTTCCTCGAAAAGATTGGTAGCTACAACCCAACTTTGCCTGACGACAATGCAGGCCGTTTGGTCATCGACGCTGAGCGCGCCGCTGAATGGATGAAGAAGGGCGCGCAACCAACCGACCGCGTCGCGCGCTTCTTGGCCGCTCAAGGCGTTGGCACCTATGTCAATGGCAACAACCCAAACAAGGGCAAGCCAGGCCAAAAGGCAACTGAACGCGCCGCTGAAAAGGCTCAAGCCTTGATCGATGCGCAAGAAGCCGCTGAGCGCGCAAAAGCGGAAGCCATCGAAGCTGCTGCACAAGCAAAGGCCGACGCGGCTGCTGCAGCTGCTGCCGCTGCTGAAGCCGCCGCTGCACCTGCTGAAGAAGTGGCCGCTGAAGAAGTCGCTGCTGAGCCTGCAGCAGAATAAGCCAGTATGAAGCGCCTTGCTGAAACGCTAGGTGCTGTGGTCGCCCGCCGGGATGCCCCCGGCGGTGCGGCCATTTTGTTTTCTGGCCAAGACATTCTTTGGTCCGGCACGGCGGGCGTCCGTGATGCCTCTCGTGCAAGCCCACTCCTTTTGACCAGCAAGGCGCGGGTCGCCTCCATCTCGAAAGTGGCCACCGCGCTTACCCTGCTCAAGCTCGTGGAAGCCGGTCAGATCGATCTGGACCGAGATATCTCTGACGCATTAGGCTTTCAGCTCCGCCATCCAAAGTTTCCAAAATCCCCCATCACGCCACGCATGATCCTGTGCCACACGGCCGGCATTCGCGATGGTGAGAATTATCGCGGGGTCGTGGGAGAAACGCTGGAAGGCTTTTTTGTTCCCGGCGGCAAAAACTGGAATGACGGGAAACATTGGGCAGACATGGCCCAACCTTTTGGCTTTTTTACTTATTCCAATTTGGCAATGGGGCTGTTGGCGCAGGCTTGTGAGCATGCCGGTGGCGACCGCTTTGACCGTTTAGCGCAAAAGCTTGTCTTTACCCCGCTAGGGATCGACTGTGGGTTCAATTGGTCTGGGATCAGTGATCAAGCCGCCCAAGAGGCAGCAACCCTTTATCGCCGCAAAGCGGATGGTGACTGGGAAGTTCAAGTCGACGGGGCTCCCGCCACCTTGCCGAGACCAAATATCGCCACCGACGCTGGCTTAAGTCTGAGTGACTATGCTCTGGGCAGCAATGGCCTACTATTCTCACCGCAGGGCGGCTTGCGGGCCAGCACATTGGACCTTTCCCGCATTGGCATGGCGTTAAGCGGAGCGGTAGCCTTGTTAGAGCCCGCGACCCGCGCCTTGGTCTTAACCCCGCAATGGACCTATCGGGCAGACCCCTTGAATGGCGATACGTCGGGCGGGGCATTCCAAGGCTTTGGGCTTGGTGTCCATCGTTTGATCCCCGGCGAGCAATGCCCGGTTGCAGGTCTTAAGTCTGAGATGGTCGGCCATTATGGCGAAGCTTATGGCCTGTTAGCAGGCCTGTGGGTGGATCCTGTTTCAACGCGCGGCTTCGCCTATTTCATCACCGGCAGCCTTTATGGTCCTGCTGCTGGGCTAAGGTCGGGCGTCTACCGGGTCGAAGAAGAAATGATGCAAGCTGCGGCGGAAGATCTGGGACTTGTTGATCTCTAAATCTGAGATAGTCTGCCTCTAAATATGGGGTATTGGCCATGTCTTTAGGCGCAGACTTTCAAGTCATCAATTTCATCCAAACCCGTGACCGACCCGCTGCCGTCGCCTTTTACCGCGATGTCTTGGGCCTAACCTTTGTGATGGATGACCCATTTGCGAGTATTCTGGATCAGGATGGGACAGGCTTGCGCATCACCCAGATTGAAGGATTTTCGCCCAGTCCTCACCCGGCGCTTGGCTGGCAGGTGAGCGATATTCAAGCCAGCATCCGCGCGCTGACTGCACACGGGGTCACGATGAAAATCTATGAAGGCTTTGGCCAAGACGAGATGGGCATTTGGCACGCACTGGGTGGCACCGCCAAAATTGCCTGGTTTGAAGATCCTGATGGCAATTTGTTGAGCCTTACTCAAGTTTGAAGCGCGCATTTCTGGCTTACCTTTGCGTCCGGTCCCGCTTCACGCTAAACACGCCCTATGAATTCAAGTCCGCCCCGCCCGACGACGCTCGCTGACCTTGATGCCCGTGCCCGCGATATCTTTCGCGATATCGTCGAGACTTATCTTGAAACCGGTGAGCCGGTCGGATCGCGTACCTTATCGAAGCGCGGCATCGGGCTATCTCCGGCATCGATCCGCAATACCATGGCTGATCTAGCCAGCCTCGGTCTTTTGGACGCACCCCATTTAAGTGCCGGGCGCACACCCACGCATACCGGCCTGCGCCTCTTTGTCGATGGTCTATTAGAGATTGGTGACTTGGGCCGGGAAGAAAAGGCCGAGATCGATTCAAGATTGGCGGCGGCTGGTTCGGATTTGTCCAGCGCCTTGTCTGAAGCCTCGCTTCTGTTGTCGGGCTTAGCGGGGGGTGCGGGGCTCGTAACAACGCCGACGCGGGAAAGCCCGGTCAAACATGTAGAGTTTGTGCTGATTGGGCCCGGCCAAATCTTGGTCGTATTGGTATTTGACGACGGGCAGGTTGAGAACCGTCTGGTTCAAATGCCTGTCGGTCTCACGCAATCGCAGCTCCAAGAAAGCACGAATTTCTTGAACTTCCGCTTGAAGGGCAAAACCTTATCGGAAGCTGCAGCACAAGCGGTGGATGATGCGCGCCATGCTGAGGCGACCCTTGATAAGGCGGCGGCGAGTCTTATTGAAGCCGGTTTTGCCGAATGGTCTGGCGATGACCCAATGGCTGGGCGAAAACTGATTGTGCGGGGGCGCGCCAACTTGTTGGCCAATAGCCAAGCGGCGGGCGATCTTGAACGGGTGCGCATCTTGTTTGATGACTTGGAGCGCAAGCGCGACCTGATCCACGTCTTGGATGCGGCGCAGGAAGCTTCTGCGGTAAAATTGTTTATTGGTGCAGAAAACCCCTTGTTCTCCATGTCTGGTTCGGCTCTTGTCGCGGCCCCTTATATGGACAGTCAACGCCGAGTGCTTGGCGCACTGGGTGTGATCGGGCCAACCCGCTTGAATTATGCCCGCGTCA
>NZ_JBMLTR010000076.1:0-2740 GCF_049239865.1 Aquidulcibacter sp. | reverse complement strand
AATGCCGAATTTGAGGCAGCAACGACAAACCAGTTGCCTAAGAAAGCCCAAGCGATCGATCTCGCTGCCAAAGCTGTTGAAGGGTCGTGGGGGGACATGCTGGTTGCCGACGCTCTGCTGCGGGCGTCGATCCACTTTTCCGTAAGCGGCAAATCTAGCCTCGGGGCGAAACTGGCTGAACGTAGCTCGGCAGAAGTGCAGCGCTTAAATCCGGTGGATGTTGACCGTTTAGCGCTCGTCAATTTGGCGCGAGCCGTCTCTAAATTGTCTGATCAAAACAAGCTTTTGGTAGCTTATGAGGATATCTTGAAGGCGCGGGTCACTTATGGGCCGATGCGTCGCCCCGATGATCCGACATGGGGTGCCTTGAGTGCTTGGCAAATGGTGGTGAATGGCTTGATTCAAGCTACCAACTCGTCAAATGGCGGTTCTGCAAGCCGGATCAAATGGAGCCGCTTTCAACCCCGCGATATGACTCAAGAAGAACTCGCTAAAGTCATGACCCCAAAGCCAGAATGTGCAGACTTCACAAAGTTTAAGCGCAAACGGGTTGGACGCGACATTGAGCCGATGCAGGTTGGCTATTTTACGGTGAACTTAGGCGGCGTGCAGGTTCTGACCGACCTCGCGCCCGATGGCCGGGTCACCAGTCCACGCGTCATCGGTGCCGTGCCCGATTCTTCTTATGCCGAGGCGGCCCTCAAAGGGATTTCAACGTGGCAATTCGATCTCCCAGCCAATGTGCCGGCGACGTGCCTAAAGGATTACAACATCACCGTTGTTTTCACGATGTATTGAGGCGGCTAAGCCCTGAGTGGGTGGGGAGATTTTTTGATGCGGTTTAAGGCAATGCTTTTGGGAATGGCTTTGACGAGTTTGGCCTGCGCGCCGGTTTGGGCTGATCCTGCGGCCCCTGCGCCAAATGCAGACCCGATTGCCGCATATCGGGCTTATGAGGCAGCCATTAAGGCCGGAAAACTGGTGGAAGCGACCAGCTTTGCCCATGATGCTTGGCAAGCAGCCGAAGTGAAATGGGGTGCCAGCAATCCTAACACCGCGGGCTTGGCCTATAATGCGGCTTGGACCGCAGCTTTGAACAATCAGCCCGCGAAAGGCATAGAGCCTGCTCAGCGGGCGGTCACCCTCGCCCCCGTTGCCCAGCAAGCCTATCGGCCTGAGGAAGCGGCCTTCTTGCTGGCCTATAATGATTTTTTTGCTGCCAACGCGGATGATCAGCCCAAGAAGTCAGAGGAGTTGGTCCGGGCCGCTAAGGCAGTTCAAGGCAGTTGGGGCGATATCCTGATCGTTGATGCCCTGATTGCCGTCTCCTACGCACTGGTTTTGAACAATAAATCGGCGCAGGCCAATGAGGCCGCCGCCATCAGCCTTAGCGAACTGGAGCGCATCAATCCCAGTGATACGCGCAGGCGGCCGATGGCGCTGTTGGTCAAGGGCATTTCGCGTATGCGTTTGGGTGAACCGCTCGATGCCCAATCTGATGTATTGGATGCTCAGCTTGCCTATGGGAAAATGCGTCGGCCCGATGATGCTGATTGGGGTAAGCTACAAGCTTGGGGTCTTGTGATGGACTCTGTCGCCCGCAGCGCTGGCGCCCGCGATAATCAGACGGGTAGTCGCTTGCGGAATGATCGGCGCTCGCCGCGCTATCTCACCGATGACGAAGAAAAGCTGATTTATGACAGAAAGCCCGAATGTGCAGACCAGCCAGCGCCCCGTCGCATCGAAGGTGACGCGATCCGGGCACTTGCCGCTTCAAAGAATTGGATTCACATCGGCGGTGTTTTTGCGCGAGTCGACATTAAGGCCGACGGGCGGATTGAGAACCCGCGCATTCTTGGCGTTGTTCCAGAGCAAGACTTCTCACGACAAGTGTTAAAAGCTTTGAATACATGGCGCTATGAGGTTCAGCCAGGAACCTTGGAACAGTGTCGAAAAGACTTGAATATTGCGGTCGTCTTTTCGATCAACTGACGTCTTGCTGTCTCAAGCAATGATATCGGGCGTCAATTGGTCTTCCCAATGGGCGATTTCGTCCTTGAGGGCGAGTTTGCGGCGTTTTAGGCGCATGATGCCAATCTGGTCGTAAGGCGCGCTCTCTTGTAGGGCTTGAATGGCGCCGTCCAGCGCACGGTGTTCCTCACGCAGGGCATGTATCTTGGCCTCGAAGCGTTCTGCATCGGCATCTTCGGAAGGTGAAGTCCAGTCGCTTGCCATTAGGCTTCCTCATTCTGAGCGCGTGCCCTAGTCGTCAAACCGATTGCCCAGCATGGGCGAGGCGCTTCAACAATGCGTCTAGCGCCGCGTCAAGAGGGACATGGGCGGCGCGGACGCATTGGATCAGGCCGTCATAGCCACTTAAGGGCTGCCCCTTAATTTCGCTTAAATGCAAAATCTGCAAAATGGTTTGTTCGCAGGCTAATTCAGCGGCGAGAAGTTGGGCGCGGGTTGCGGCAATTAAGGCGGGGGCTTCGGTTTGCGGCTCCGCCTTTAACGCGCGTCGGCGCTGGCGCAAGGGTTTCACCAATTGGCGGGTCAGTTTTTGGGCCAAGCGCTGGGTGTCTGTCGCCTCGAACCCTTGGCCAAGGCGGGCCCGATACAGGGCAAAGATCAGAAAAGTCACGTCCAGCCCATAAACATCCTGTGCGGTCAGGCAATCGGCCTCCACCCCGTCTTGGCCATAAAAAGCCAGCGCAAAGTCCCAGATGGAGGGCGTTGGGTC
>NZ_JBMLTR010000075.1:0-68097 GCF_049239865.1 Aquidulcibacter sp. | reverse complement strand
CGATCCAATTGTCAGCCGAGCGCCTCAAACGCAAATATGCCGATGTGATCACCACGGACCGCGACGTCTTCATTCGCATGACCGACACGATCGTGCGCCAAGTCACTGACATTGGGCGCATGGTCGATGAATTCTCCAGCTATGCGCGGATGCCATCACCCAAATTTGCCGTCGATGATTTGAGCGAAGCGCTGCGCCAAGCCGTCTTTGCCCAGCGGATTGCTAGCCCCGATATTGAAGTCACCAGCACTTTGCCACCGGAACCTGTCCTGGTGTCGATGGACACACGCCTGTTGATCCAAGCCTTTGCCAATATCTTGAAAAATGCGGGTGAGGGGATTGCGACCCGTCGAGCTCGAGATGAAGTTGATGTCACAGGTCAAATTGAGGTCAGCCTCCACCTGAATGGAAAAATGGCTTGGATCGAAGTGGTCGACAATGGCATTGGTTTCCCCGTGCATGATCGGCGTCGGCTGTTAGAGCCCTATATGACCACCCGCGCCAAGGGGACGGGGCTTGGCCTCGCGATTGTGGCACGTGTGATGGAAGAACATGGTGGCAAGCTGGAACTTGCTGACCGAACAGACGGCCAGAATGGCGCGCGGGTTTTGATGAACCTGCCGATCTGTGTCGCCGAAAACACCTCAAACCCTCCCGATACAAACTCATCCCAACAAGAGCGCTTAAGCTCGGAGTATCCCCATGGCAGCTGAAATTCTCATCGTCGATGATGAAGCCGATATTCGCGATCTCGTTGGCGGTATCTTAGAAGACGAAGGTTATGTCGTCCGCTATGCCGGCGACTCAGATGGCGCGTTAGACGCTTTCCGCACGCGGCGCCCTGACTTGGTTGTCTTGGATGTTTGGTTGCAGGGCAGCCGTCTGGACGGACTGGAAATTCTGTCGGTCGTGCAAGGCATTGATCCGACGATTCCCATTGTTCTGATCTCTGGCCATGGCACGATTGAAACCGCCGTGAGTGCCTTAAAGCGCGGTGCATTTGACTTCATCGAAAAGCCGTTCAAGTCAGACCGCTTGATTTTGATCATCAGCCGCGCGCTCGAAAGTGCGCGTTTACGGCGCGAGAACATGGCGCTGCGGGCGCGTGCTGTGGCCGGCGACGAGCTGATCGGCGAAAGCACCGTCATGCTGCAGTTGCGTGCTGCCATTGAGAAGATCGCGCCTATGAACAGCCGGGTACTGATTACCGGCCCATCTGGCTCTGGTAAGGAAGTGATTGCGCGGGCCCTGCACGCTGGCTCACAGCGTGCCGATGGTCCGTTCGTGGTTATTTCGGCAGCCGCGATTGCGCCAGAGCGCATGGAATCTGAACTTTTCGGCGAAGAAACCAGCGAAGGCCGCCCAACTAAGATTGGCGTGTTTGAGCATGCGCATAATGGTACGCTTCTGCTCGACGAAATCGCTGAAATGCCGATGGAAACCCAGTCCAAAATTTTGCGGGTTTTGGTTGAGCAACGCTTTCGTCGCTTAGGTGGCAGCAGTGATGTCTCGGTGAATGTGCGCGTGATTTCTTCGACCGCGCGGGACCTTCGTGAAGCCATCAGCATTGGCCGATTCCGTGAAGACCTATTCCACCGCCTCAATGTGGTACCGATCCGGTCGCCAGCCTTGGCGGAACGTCGCGATGATGTACCCCGCTTGGTTGAGCATTTTTCCAAACGCGTGGCCGAAGCCAATGGTGTGGCCCAGCGCCATTTTGGACCCGAAGCGCTGGCAGCGATGCAAGCGGCCAGTTGGCCCGGCAATGTGCGCGAATTGCGCAATCTGGTGGAACGCATGTTGATCCTAGCCTCTGGCGATGCAAGCGAACCCATTGATGCAGCAGCCCTCGCGCTAGATGGGGTTGGCGTTGGCGAATTGGCAGACCGGACGGGCTTGCATCAATTGGTGTCCTTGCCATTGCGCGAAGCCCGCGAACTGTTCGAGCGCGAATATCTGGCAGCGCAAATCACGCGCTTTGGTGGCAATATCTCACGAACCGCGTCATTCATTGGGATGGAGCGGTCGGCTTTGCACCGCAAACTGAAAAGTCTCGGTGTTGAAGGCACGCGCGGCTTCGATTTGGAGGGTTAAGCGTGCCGAGGATTGCTTATGTCGATGGCCAATTTGTACGCCATGGAGAAGCCTCGATCCATGTCGAAGATCGCGGTCTACAATTTGGCGATGCCGTTTATGAAGTTTGGGCGGTGCGCGGCGGGATCTTGTTCGACTCAGAAGGCCATTTAGCCCGTCTCGCGCGTTCTCTTGCGGCCCTTCAAATCAAGGCACCCATGGGCAATGCCAGCTTGATGGTCATTGTGCGGGAATTGATGGCGCGCAATAAGCTGAAGGATGGTCTTGTTTATCTGCAGGTCTCTCGCGGGGTGGCACGTCGGGACCATCCGTTTCCAGCCCATTCTCGTCCCAGCATCATTCTAACGGCGCGCGCCATGAATATGGTCCAAGCCGATGCGCGCGCGGCCAAAGGTATTCGGGTGCAGACCTGCCCAGACATTCGCTGGGGCAGGGTGGATATCAAAACCGTCAATCTATTGCCCAACGTTCTGGCAAAACAGGCGGCCCTAGAGGCAGGTTTCGCCGATGCTTGGTTTGTAGATCGTGATGGCATGGTTACTGAAGGTACAGCACAAAATGCTTGGATCGTTGATTCTCAAGGAGTCTTAAGGACGCGTCCGGCAACGCACGCGATTCTGCGCGGCATTACACGTGATACGATTATCCAGACCGCGCAGGCATTGGGCTTTGGCTTTGAAGAAAAAGCCTTTTCCAGAGACGAAGCTTTGTCTGCGCAAGAAGCCTTCATTACCTCAGCCACCAGTTTTGTAACCCCGGTGATCGGCCTCGATGTGCACGAAATTGGTGGCGGAAAACCTGGTCCAATCGCGCAAAAACTTCGGGAAACCTATCTTTCTCAACAAACATCAGTAAAAAAGCCTTAGACAGCATCCTTCTGGATTGAAATTTCCAAGAAGGGCTGCCTAATGAGGGACTCAGGTGTCGAGGTGCGACACCCAAGAAAAGACAGGGCTTACAATGTCTGCCGACAAAAAACAGAATCTTCAGGATACATTTTTAAACGCGGTCCGGAAGTCGCGCACGCCGTTGACCATTTTTCTGGTAAATGGCGTAAAGCTTCAGGGCGTCGTAACTTGGTTTGACAATTTTTGTGTGTTGTTGCGCCGCGACGGCCAGGTCCAATTGGTTTATAAGCATGCCATCTCCACCATCATGCCCGGCGCGCCGGTCCAGATGTTTGAGGGCGATCCTGCAGACCTCGACTAAGTCTTTCTTGTCTTCGACCGTCTTCAGGCTCATGCTAATGCGGCTACAGGTGGTCTGTATGCGCGCAACAGAGCTAGGATAATTGCATTTGATCGATCGTCAGGCGCCCGTGCAGCGGGCCTTGGTCATCCACCCCCTACGAAGCGACGCTTCTGCCAGTCGTGACCCCGATCTGCGGCTGATTGAAGCCTGTGGCCTCGCCGAAGCCCTCGACCTTGAAGTTGCCGATGCGCGACTAGAACCGCTGCGTCAGGTACGCCCCGGTGCTTATTTCGGCACGGGCAAGATCGAAGAACTTAAAGCCCATTGTGAAGAGCTGAAGGTCGATGTTCTGATTCTAGATGATCAGATGTCGCCCGTGCAGCAGCGCAATTTGGAAAAAGAGCTTCAGGTTAAAGTGGTTGACCGTACCGGTCTGATCCTTGAAATCTTTGCCCGCCGTGCGCGGACGCGGGAAGGGCGGCTACAGGTCGAACTGGCCCGCCTCAGCTACGAAAAGTCCCGCTTGGTCAAAACCTGGACCCACTTGGAGCGTCAGCGCGGCGGCACAGGAAAAACCGGCGGTCCGGGTGAGCGGCAAATCGAACTTGATCGCCGAATGATTGCCGACAAGATCCTGAAACTTAAAAAAGAATTGGAAGAGGTCAAGCGCACCCGTGCCCTGCAACGGGCCAGTCGCAAGCGCGTGCCCTATCCGGTCATCGCTCTTGTTGGCTATACCAATGCCGGGAAGTCCACCCTGTTTAACCGGGCGGCCTCAGCAGACGTGTTGGCCAAGGATATGCCCTTTGCCACTTTGGATACGACCTTGCGGGCGGTGCGTACACCAACCGGCCGCGATGTCATCCTGTCCGACACCGTGGGTTTCATCACCGATCTACCGACCGAATTGGTCGCGGCATTTCGGGCGACCTTGGAAGAAGTGGCCCAAGCTGACCTTCTCGTCCATGTCCGCGATATTGCGCACGCAGAAAGCGACAACCAGCGCCGCGATGTAGAATTGGTGCTGGACCGGGTCCTCACCGATCATGAAAGTCGTCCGCCTTTGATCGAGGCGTGGAATAAGATTGACTGCTTGGATGAGGCAGGCGCGGCCTATGTGCGCGCGCGCGCGGCAGCCTCTGGCCTTGATGGCACGGCGCAAGGCATTTGTGTGTCGGCTTTGACAGGGGAAGGGGTCAAGGAGCTTTTTGCCTTGATCGATTCTGAATTGGCGCTCGATGCGCGACCTGTGGATTTGGTGATTGGGCCAGATCAAGGTGCGGCGCGGGCTTGGTTGTTCCGCAAGGGGGCGGTGCGTCAAGAAGAAACTGACGAGCAGGGCTTTACCCATCTGAAAGTGCGCCTCACGGCCGATGATGCAGCCCGCTTTGTTGCCCAATGGCCGCAGATCTTGTCAGAGGTTCCGTTCGTGGCGCTTGGCGAGGTTCCAGAGCCCGTCCATTTCCTCGAGGCTTGAGGTTTCCGGGCTCTTCCCATCCTTTTGAAGGGCTTCTTCAATCCAGCGGAAACGGCGCTCAAACTTGGCATTGGCCGAGCGCAGGGCGACTTCAGGGTCTATTTTGGCTTTGCGGGCAAGATTTGCCAGCACAAAGAGGACATCGCCAATTTCTTCTTCAATATGGGCTGGATCGGCTTCAGCAATCGCTTCGCGGGTTTCGCCGATCTCTTCGGTCAGCTTGGCAAAAACTTCTTCCAAGCTTGGCCAATCAAAGCCAACGCGGGCAGCGCGCTTGGTTAGCTTTTCCGCACGCATCAAAGCGGGCAGAGCCAAGGGAATATCGGCCAAAAGACTTGGGTCATCGGCAAGCTTAGCCGCACGCTCCTTGGCTTTCATGACCTCCCAATTCTGGGTTTGTTGTTCGGCGGTCTCGATTTGGCGCGTGCCAAAGACGTGCGGGTGCCGCGCTTCCATCTTGTCAGATAGCCCTTGGACGACGTCGTTAAAGGCAAAGGCACCTTGTTCTTCAGCCATGCGGGCATGAAAAACCACTTGAAACAAAAGGTCCCCCAATTCTTCTTTCAACGAGACCAGATTACCCTGCGCAATCGCGTCGGCCACTTCATAGGCTTCTTCAATCGTAAAAGGCGCAATGGTTTCAAAGCTCTGCTCAAGGTCCCACGGGCAACCCGTCTCTGGAGTGCGTAGGGCGGCCATAATGTCGAGCAGGCGATCAATGGGGGCAGGTGCGGTCATGACCCCTCTATGGTGCGATTCTATGCCTGCTGAGATGCTTGTTCCGATAGGTCACGCTTAGCTGCAATGGCGGCCTGAAGCTCGGCCGTGCGCTTGGCGTCGATTGGATATTTGACCAACAACAAAGCGCCCAGAATATTGACCACAACTGGCAGCCCGATGAACAGGAATGTCAGACCCGTCAGCGCCTCTGGTGTATTGCCAGCGCCAAGCTTTGAATTGAAGCCAAACAGACCAAGCCCGACATAGGTGACACCAACCGCGAGCGCATAGCCTGCCTTACCTGTCAGCGTCACAAAGGCATAGAGAAGGCCCGTCCGATCTTGCCCGGTCTGTAAGAGGTCCTCATCGCCAATATCGGCCATCATGGCGCGCAAGAGATAGGCACCAGACGTATAGACAATCCCAGCCGCAGACATGCCAATCGCCGCGGCTACGAAATTATTCTCGGGCAGATACATGATCAAAGGCTGACTGACGGCTGCATAGATGCAGGCACAAATAAGCGAGACATGTTTGCCCCAGCGGCGCGCAATCATGGTCCAGATCGGTGCCCCAATCAGGCCTGCGATGAAGTAAATCAACAAGAGGGCCGCTGCCAAACCGCCATAGCCCTTGACCGCATCAAAATAGAAAAGGAACAGCCCGCCAGTTACCCCAGAGCCAAACATCAAGAGAAGATCGCATAGCAATAGTCTCCGGCAGGCGTCTGATTTGAAGAGAGAAACTACGTCCTTCAAGTTGGTTTTCTTGGCCGAAGCTTTGGGTGATTCCTCTTTCGCAAAGCCGGCTGCAAGCAAAGCGGTGAGGGGCATGAGAACGACGATGAACCAGCCCATGCCTTGTACACCACTGGCGGCCGTCCCGCCCTGCGAATGGATCAAGACAGGGATCAACAGCACCAACAGCATGCCGAGCACATTGCCTGCCTGCCAAAATACAAACACGCGCGAACGCTCATGATAATTATCGCTCAAAGTCGCGCCGAGCGACATTTGCGACAACGACCCCATGGAAAAGCCGACATAGGTGAAGAATAGCCAGAAAGCCAAATAAGCCGCGTCGGCTCCGGGCTTCGCCATGAAGAGGAAGTAGGACCCGACCATGATGACGGGAATGGACATCACCAGCCAAGGCGAGAACCTGCCAATCCGTGTACGCGTCTGGTCCATAGCTAGGCCAATGCCAATATCGACGCCAATGTCGAGGATACGGGCCAACATAAACAGAAGACCTACAACCCCAATCTCAAGTCCGACATAACCTGCATAATGGGGTGGCAGTTGGACAACTAAGGGCAGGCCGAGGGCCGCAAGGGGTAGGCTGGGCGAAGAAAAAGCTAGGATACGGGACAAAGCGACTTTTGAGCCCGTTTGACCGGACTTTACGGGATCGATCGCCATGTTTCCTCCACTGGCCCTTGTTAGTTCAGGCTCATCTTTCTGACCTTGTCATCCTTTATCCCAAACGCCAAGCAGTTTTGCCAAGCGACTGGAATTCAAGCGCTTACCTTTTGGGCACGGCGAGGGCATTTGTGATTGCTTGACCAAGCTCTGCTGATTGAGGTGTCACGGCGGATGCAAAGGCCGCAACGGGGCGACCATCCTTGCCAATCAATATTTTATGGAAGTTCCATTTAGGCTCAGCTTTCGGCCCTAAGACACTCAAAGCATTACGATAAAACGGATGTGCGCTCGGCCCACGAACCACATATTTGGCCGCCATGGGGAAGGTGACACCGTAATTGAGTTCGCAGAATTTTTTGATTTCGGTAGCACTGCCAGGCTCTTGTCCACCAAAATCATTAGAGGGCACCCCAACAATGACGAGCCCTTCACGTTGCCGTGACTTCCAGAGTGTCTCAAGTCCAGCATATTGTCCGGTATAGCCGCATTGCGAGGCGGTATTGACCACCAAGACGACTTTCCCGCGATAATCAGCGAGATTGACATTGCCACCCATCAGGCCATCAAACATCTCAGGTGACGACATCGCAGTTGCTTTCGTGGCGGTAGGAACAGCTTTTGGCTTTTGAGGTGCGGATTGACCCGTAGCCGCCACAGCAATCACAAGCGCTGCGCCGAAGGCAGCAGAAACGCCCAAGATCAATTTCTTCATAAATCACCTCCAGATGATTGCTCAACATGTTGTTTTAACGTACCTTAAAGCATCGAACGGCCGACGTGGAAAAGCGTCAACAGGATCAAAACGACCGTCGCCAACATCTGGATCACAAAGCCCAGCGAGCGGGTTTTTGGATCGGCGACATAAGCTAACATGTAAATGATCCGACCAATGATCCAGACAAGGCCAAAACCTGCAGCAACCATGTCTGATTGCCAAATTGCCGCCAGCCACAGCGCCGGCAGGAACATAGGTAGCCATTCCAGCGTATTCATCTGAACCCGAAAATGCCGCTCAAAGATCGGATCGCCCGATGTGGCAGGGGCCGGGATATTGTAGGTGCCGCGTGCTTTGGCGACCCTCAAGCCCATGAAGAAGAATAGGATGATCGTAACCAGAGTGACCAGACTGGTAAGGGGTAGGGTGCTCATGGCGGATCCAATTCTAATGTTGACGAAACTGTGATCAAACCTAGGGCGATCGGGTGGCTAGGTCTAGGGCTTGAATAGGCTTGGGTAGTCTAAATCACCTCAATCCGTAATTCGCATAATATATGTTATGGGACAAAAATGATCCGATGGAGGCCTATCGATTGGGCGATTTCAAAGCCTAGAGGCACATGACTAAGGGCCACTGTCGACGTGAAGCGGTACATCAAGCCTAATCGGGACATTTTATCAGATGATGATGAAATCGGCAGTGAATCTAGCCATCTTGGGCTGTTAAGACTTCGCCTGCGGCTTAACTCTCGTCAAACCTTAATGCATTAAGGATTGCCGCTGTGCTTCGGGCTGTCATTAAACCGCCAATCGCCAGAGTTGCGGCAAGATTTCCCACGATGATTCACGGGTTTGAAACACCCATTCAACTAAAAGACATTGCCTGTCTTCGAACCTTGCGCGTTGAACCAGGTGTTTGAAGAACAGGACCGACGATGAGCACCCATCCCCTACCCGCCCTCGAGATCAAATCGTTAACGAAACGGTTTGGAGCCAAGACCGCTGTGTCAGACTTCAACCTGACGCTGGCGCCTGGGTCATTCTATGGGCTTTTGGGGGCAAACGGGGCTGGGAAGACCACGACTATGCGGATGATTGCTGGTCTGTTGCAGGCTGACGAGGGCAGTATTTGTGTGTTTGGCCACGATGTGGGGAAAGACCCACGGGCGGTTAAATCCATCACCGCTTGGTTGCCAGATGAGCCCTTGCTTTATGACAAGCTAACGCCGCTGGAATATCTGGAATTTATCGCGGGGCTTTGGTCGGTCGAAGGCAGCGTAGCGGAAAAGCGCGCGGAAGAATTGCTGCGCTGGATGGATTTGTGGGAAGAGCGTGACAAGCGTTGTGAGACTTTTTCACGCGGGATGAAGCAAAAGACTGCTTTGGCTGGCGCGCTGTTACACGATCCCAAATTGCTTTTGCTCGACGAACCATTTTCGGGCCTAGATGCAGCCGTCGCGCGACAGGTCAAAGAGCTGTTGGTGGAAAAGACCAAAGAAGGTGCGACCATTGTTCTCACGACCCATGTGATGGAGATCGCCGAGCGCTTGGCCGAACGGGTTGGTATTTTCCACCGTGGCCGCTTGTTGGCTGATGGATCGCTAGCAGACTTGCGCGCCCAAGCTGGCCAAGCCGAAGGCAGTTTGGAAGACATCTTCATTCAACTGGTTGATGATGCTTCGGTAGGAAGTCCAGCATGATGCTCGACCGCTTATTCGTGCCCGGCAGCATTTTGTGGCTGGCGCGCCATCAGATCCGGTTAAGTTGGCGTCTTGGTCGGCTTGGGAAAAAGATTCCAAGCTGGATCAAGCCCGTTTTCACCATTCTGTTTGTCGGCTTGCTGAGTTTCAGCATGGGCTATGGTGTGGCCAAAATCTTTGAAGCGGCGGCGGGCGATTACAAGCAGCTGAGCTCGCTGGCAGGGGCAGTGATCCTCACGTTGATGATTTCAGGTATTTCGATGAATCTGATGGGGTCGTTCATGACGATAACGGAGAAGGGGGATTTAGACCTCCTCCTCTCCTCCCCTATTCCGCCGCATCGATTTGTCGCCGCCCGCCTGATCTCTTCGGCTTGGCGCGGCTTTTGTATTTATGCTGGCTTTGCCACCATCTTCTTTGGGGCGAGCATTGTGATGATCTCGCCGATGTTTGCTTCCATCTATGTGGTGGTGGCCGGATTTGCGATTTTAGATGCGGCCATCACCTATATGATCGCTCGCCAAGCTCTTTTGTGGTTTGGCCTACGAAATGGTCGCCGCGCAACCATCGCTTTGGGCGCGATTGGCGTGATGATCGGTCTGGTCGGCTATCAAATGGTGTCCAGTACGGGCAGTCTTGGCCGTCTCGCTGCCGATACTGAGCATCCAAATGCCAGCCTTATTCAAGTTCATGACGTGATCGTCTCATTGACGTCAAACTTCAGCTGGCTCGGCGGCACGATTTTAGGCGACTGGCTGGGTGCCTTAGCCTTTTTGGTCGCAGGCGGCGTGGTATCTGCTTTGGTTCTAAACTTTGCCGGCAAGCGCTACGACCAAGATGTCGCCTTCCTCAATGGTCAAAACGACCATGCGCCCCACAAGATTCGCAAAGCCCACCCGCAACAATTCCGTAGACCAGCCCTCGTTATGGTGTTCCATAAGGAATGTTTGAGCATGACGCGTGACCCCTTATTTGTCAGCCAATTGATTGTGCCACTTTTCACCATGGTGCCGTTTTTAGGCTTTGTGTGGAATGCGGTTTCCAATCCAAACGAGCAAAGTGAGATGGCACCCATCATGGGGGCGATGTTTGCCGCCATTACTGTGTTCAATGTAACCATGCTGACCTCCAGTCTCGCTTGGCTCACTGCCTCGGTCGAGGAGGCCCGCGACCTCTTACAAGCCAGCCCCTTGGACCCGAAAATCATCCTACAAGGCAAAGTCTTGGCTGCCAGCGGCCCGGCTATCTTAGAGCTTATGCTGGTCGCTGCGCTGGTGGCTTGGGCGTGGCCCTTAGCCGCACTGACCCTTCTGATCATGGGCATGGCCACCTGCGCGGGTGCCTGCGTGATTGAGTTTTCGCGCCCGAGACCAACCAAACGGCCAAAAATGACGCAAAGACCGGATCGGTCATTGGTTACCGTGCTGTTCGGCTTAGGGCTTGGCATCCTATGGGCTTGTGCAGCAGGGCTTGCTGCCGCTAAAATCCTCTGGTGGTTATTGCCCGCCGCTTTGGCAATCACCATCTCTTACATAGCTTGGGCAACCCGTCCTCGCGACTTGAGTAGCATACCGGTATCGCAGCCCTTGGTTGCCGTCTCTGTTGGCAGTCCTGGTGGCCCTTGGCAAAGAGTGGATCAGACTTAACCTCTATGGCAGATAAACCGCCTGTGACGACCCTCATGCAAGAAGATCCGGCCATTGCGTATCGCCGCATGAAGCGCGTCGCAACGGGGCTCTTCCTCGCGATGACTTTGTTGTTTGTTGTCACCAAGTTTTTTGAAGCTTCTAGCCCCATCCTGCCCTTTGTGCGCGCCTTTGCCGAAGCGGCGATGGTTGGGGCACTGGCGGACTGGTTTGCCGTTACCGCCCTCTTCCGCAGGCCTTTGGGCTTACCCATTCCCCATACGGCGATTGTCCCGCGATCGAAGGACCGAATTGGCGCAGGGCTCGGCCGCTTTATCTCGCGCAACTTCCTGCAGCCTGAGCAGGTTCAGCGCCGCTTGAAGGATATGGACCTTGCGGGCAACACCGCCGCTTGGCTGACTGAAGGTGACCGCGCCCGCCGGGTCGCACAAGGCATTGCAGGTGCTGTCCCCCGTATCTTGGGCCTCTTAAACGAAGGCAAGATTGCGACGTGGCTGCAAACCACTTTGACCGAGCGGTTGCGCCATGCCGATATCGCCCATCTTTTGGCGGAAGGCTTGGACATTTTGATCAAAGGCGGCCGGCATAAGGCCATCGTCGACCTCATCATCTTCCATGCCGACCTTGCGATCCATTCAGAAGAAAACATGTTCCGCACGCGCGTGTCAGACAAGATGGACTGGCTGCCCAAGCTATTCTCGGTCGATGCTGCAGCTTCTGACGCGTTGTTGACCGCGATCAAGGACACGCTGAAAGACGCCGCCAAGGACCCCAATCACTCCATTCGTACCCGTATTGATGAAGCGCTTTCCCATTTGGCGCGCGACCTCCGGCACGACCCAAATCTGCGCGATCAACTCCAACGCTGGGTGCGTGAAGTTTCCGATCACCAAGTGGTCCGAACCTATGTCACCAATGTCTGGAGTGACCTCAAAAAGAGCTTGCGCGAACAATCACCCGAAGAGACCGACCGCCTTAGCAATGCCATCGCGGCAGGCCTTGAAGATTTGGCCCGCGCCATTGAGCGCGATGACGAGCTTCGCGAAAGCCTCAATCAGCGCTTAAAGGCTTGGGCAGTCGAACTCGCCGACGCGCAAGGCGCTGGCGTTGGCACGATGGTGGCTGAAACCATCCAAGGCTGGGATGCACGCACCGTTGTCGACCAGATTGAAGCCGCCGTCGGCCGCGACCTGCAATATATCCGCATCAGCGGCACCGTCATCGGCGGTCTGGCAGGTCTGACGATCCACACGCTGTCGATCTGGCTGTTTCCGGTGAAGTAGGGTGGTGGGCGCTCAAACTCGAGCAAAGCCCTCAAAGCGCCAGCTCAACCGCCATTCCATCTACCGCCGGTACGATGTGTTCAGGCAGGCTGGCAGCCAAAGTCGCGTAATCTAGGTCGATGTGCATATTGGTCAGGATCGCGTGTTTGGGTTGGATTTCTGCGATCCATTCTAGACTAAGTTCCAAATGGGCGTGGCTTGGGTGGGGGATGTGGCGAAGCGCGTCGACGATAAAAAGGTCGACCCCCTTGCAGGCATCTAAGCTTTCCAGCGGCAGGATTTTGCAATCATTACAATAAGCGACGGGTCCGAAGCGAAAGCCTAAACTATCGATGTCGCCATGATTTTGCGCCAAAACCTGAAAACCTATCGCCCCGCCCTGTCCATGGATTGTGAGGGCCTGCCCCGGCAAGGGCATCTCATGGGCATCCAGCAAAGCTGGATAATGGCTGCCGGGCGGGGTTTCAAAAATATAGCCAAAGCGGCGAACCAGATTTTCCCGTGTCACGGCGTCCATAAAAGTCGGGATACGCTTGCGCTGATGATAGACAATGGCGCGCAGATCATCGATGCCATGGCTTTGGTCGGCATGATCATGGGTGTAGAGGATCGCATCCACATGGCTGACTTTTGCGGCCAGTAACTGGGTGCGCAAATCTGGCGAGGTGTCGATCAACACAACGGTCGAGGTCTCGTGGCTATAGGTGCCTTGATAGGCCTCAACCAGCAGGCTGCAGCGGGTGCGGTAATTGCGCGGATCGTTTGGGTCACAGGCCCCCCACTCCCCGCCCACACGTGGGACGCCACCAGAGGAGCCGCAGCCAAGAATTGTGACCCGAACATGGGTGGCATCAGACTGGCTCATCAGGCGGCCTTATCAAATAGGGCGAAGAAATTTCGGTCGGCAAGGTCGGCAAAGGCGCTTGCCTCCAGCCCATAAAAATCGGCCAAAAACTGGCTGACATGAGGCAGGAACGCAGGCTCATTCCGTCTACCCCGCATCGGGATAGGGGCCAAATACGGGCAATCGGTTTCGATCAACACCCGGTCCAACGGCACTTGGCGGGCGGCCTCGCGCACGTCAGTTGCATTCTTAAACGTCGCAATGCCGGAAAAGGATACATAGGCCCCAAGGTCCAGCCCACGGCGGAGCAGATCTAGGCCACTGGTGTAGCAATGCAGCAGGATTTTAAACGCGCCCTTGCCCATTTCCTCTTCGAGGATTGTCGCCGTCAGCTCATCGGCTTGGCGAGTATGGACGATCAGCGGCAGACCTGTTTCACGCGCTGCTTCTATATGGGTGCGGAACACCGCAATTTGTGCGGCCTCTGAGCTATAGCCATAATGAAAATCTAGGCCTGTTTCGCCAATACCAATCGCCTTGGGATTCGTGCTAGCCGTGATGAGCTGTGCGACCGTCAAATCTGCATGATCGTCGGCATAATGGGGATGCACGCCGACACTGTGCCAGACGTTTGCACGCGGGGCTGAAATGGCTTCAATCGCGGGCAAGGACGCCATCTTATCGCAAATGGTCAGCATGGCATGCACGCCTGCCTCTGCCGCCCGGCTTAAGACCTCATCAAAGTCCGGCGCAAAGGATTCGTGGTGTAAATTAACGTGGCTATCGATCATGGCGCTTATCTAGTGCATCGGACTGAGGTCTGCACGAATGGCACGCAGCGCCTCAAGCGTAGCTAAACTCCGGTCGAGATTGAGGGCCTCCACCTTCGTACGAACCTCGCGCACATGGCTCCAGGCCTTGGCCGCAGCATCGGTGCCAGCACCCGCCGCAAGCCGCGCCAACAACACGCTTTCACCCGGCTCAATCTCTGAAATCTCAAGGCCAAGCCCTGCCCTTCCCGCACGCGCTAACCAATCTTCCATCATATCAAACACGGCATGAAAGCGGTCTGCGTCGCTGCACGCGTCGGCTAGCGAGAGCGCTTCATCCAAGGGCGCGCGGGGTAAACCGGACAAATGGCGCGACAAAGAGCCATAAAGTTTAGAGGCATTCAAAGCCGCCAAGGCGCGTGCGCGACCGGGCCTGCCTGCCCCTAAAGCCCGCGTCGTCGCATCAATATCCGGCAAGGCCTTTGCCATCGCTTCTTCCGATAGGCACGTCAAATCCAGCCGGTGACAGCGCGACCGCAAAGTTGGCAATAATCGACCGGGCGCATGGGCGAGCAGAATGAGGGTTCCACCCGCCGGCGGTTCTTCCAAGGTTTTCAAAAGCGCATTGGCGGCGTTAGAGCTCATATCGTCGGCACAATCGACAATGCCAACCCGCGCGCCCCCTGCCCCATCAGATGTCATGGTGAAAAAATGGGTGAGGTCGCGAATGGCGGCAACGGTTACATCGCGCTTAATCTCGCCCTTTTCAGGGTCAAGCCGCGTGGCCGTGCGCAAGTCTGCGTGCGAGCCTTGGGCGATCTTGCGGCTGACCAAATCGTCTGGTGCACTGGCAAGCGGGCTGGACGGGTCCCGGGCCGCCCCCAATATTCTGCGCGCGAACCGATAAGCCAAGGTAGCCTTGCCCACGCCTTTAGGCCCCGTGATCAGCCAAGCGTGGTGCGAGCGTCCGCCTGAAAGGCTGTCTGCTAATTCCGCTTCTGCTGCTTCATGACCAAACAGCTCAAACACCGCGCGGGGGTGGGGTGAACCGGGCTCTTGATCTGGGGTGGGGGCTTCGTCACTCATGACAGCTTCAAACGTGCAACCAAGAGGGCCCAAGCAGAATCGGCCAATTCCTCTGGCGCAACCGATGCATCCACAACGCCACAGCGATGCTTAAAGGTCTCGGCGATTTCCAGATAGGCAGCCCGCAAGGCCGTGTGGAACGCAAACGCCTTGCCTTCAAACCGATCTTCGGTGCCCCGGCGCGCGGCAGCCCGCTTTAAGCCAATGGCAGGGTCAATATCGAGAATAAGGGTCAAGTCCGGCTGGGTATGTCCGACGATCAGGCCATCTAGGGCCTCAACCGCCGCCCGCCCTGCCCCGCCGGCTTGACCTTGATAGGCCCGAGTGGAATCCGAAAACCGGTCGCATAAGACAATCGCACCGCGCGCGAGGGCCGGACGGATCAGGCGCTCTAAATGGTCTTCACGTGCCGCAAAAAAGAGACATAGCTCGGACAAGGCCGTCCAGCGATCGGCAGCGCCTGTCACCAAGAGCGCGCGAATGGCCTCGGCACCCGGTGTTCCACCAGGTTCACGCGTCAGCACGACTTCATGACCCAAGGCTTCCAGTCGCGCCTTTAGCGTCGACAACAAGGTGGTCTTTCCGGCCCCCTCGCCGCCTTCCAAGGTGATGAAATGGCCGCCCGTCATGCTTCAAGACCTGTCTGCTGTCATGGTGCAGACAGAAGTGACCCGCCCGCCTGTTCTAGGCAAGGGCTATGATGCAGTCTGGGCTGGGCTTTAGTTGCGCGAGGCCATGATATGGGCACCGCTGACGCCCTGTCCGGTTACGGCTTCTGCGAGGGCCGCAGCTTCGCTCTGGCTTTGAACGGGTCCAATCAGGATCCGGTAAAGGCTTGCACCAGAGGCGGTCTCGGTTTCCACAATCTTTGCTTGGCCAATCTCAGCCGCTTGGGCTAGCGCACGCTCTGCATTGGCCCGGCGCGAGAATGCTCCGGCCTGAACATAGAGGCCTGAAGCCACGTCGTCTGTATTCACAGTGGTTGGCTTCATTGGCCGAGCGGGCTTTTGTTCTGCGACGCGAGTCGTTGTTGCGGTCTGTACTGGCGCCGGTGTGGGTTTAGTCCACTTCTTTTCTTCGCCCGGTGCGGTCAGATTGGCGTTGGTGACCACAGGCTCAGGGTCGGCTGGGCCGATATAGCGCACGCGCACTTGGGTAGACCCCTGCTCACGATAGCCCAAAAGCTCTGCGCCACGCGCGGAAAGGTCAATCAAACGATCGGCCACAAAGGGGCCGCGATCATTCACCCGCACCACCATGGAGCGGCCATTGGTCAGATTAGTCACTTCGACAAGGCTCGGGATCGGCAAAGTTGGGTGGGCCGCGCTGACAATATTCATGTCAAACAGCTCGCCATTAGCGGTCGACTTGCCGTGGAAGTCGCGACCATACCACGATGCGGTGCCCACTTCATTATAGTCAGGCTCGTGGGTTGGAATATACCACGTGCCGTTCACCTGATAAGGCGCGCCAATCTTTTGAAAGCCCTGCACGTCAGATGGGCGCACAGAGGGCGCAGATTCTGGCTCTGACGCACGAATGGAAATCGTGGCCGCGCGAGCAGGTCGCTCAACAGAGGTTGCCTCTTTTGGTGCCCGCGTTGTTGCAGGTGTCAGCGAGGCCATTTGCACCCGCTCAATCGGCGCGCCTTGCGGGCTTGTTGCAGTGCTTGGCTTGGCCGTCGCAGGCGCGGGTTTTGCCGTCTGAGTGTCGACCTTACGCACTGGTTTACTTGCGGGCTTACTGATAGAAACCGCTTCGGTAGAGGCCGCCTCGCTATTGATGGTCGCAACCATCGGACGGGCATTGGGCGCTGCCGCTGCAGGGAAAGCTGCAAAACCAACTGCCAAGAACAGCGCGCTGGCCCACACAGGACTAGCGACACGCAAAACAGTAATTTTATTTTTAAAACAATGCGTAACTACAAGCTTCTTCAGTGCCGAATCCCGGACCATTGTGTGTCCCACCATATTGGTCTGCAGTAGTTTCTGCAGACATTCTTATCGCGCCGGTTGATCCGACTGCGGGTTGCACTCTACAAGAGAGGTTTGAAATCAACGCTTGAAAATTAGGTCGAATTTTATCGATCTAACATTTTCTTTCAGGTGTTGCGTCAAAACGCGGACAGGTGGCCGAGTGGTTTAAGGCAGCGGTCTTGAAAACCGCCGTAGGTGGAAGCCTACCGTGGGTTCGAATCCCACCCTGTCCGCCAGTTTGAACTCCCAAAAATATGATGCCAAGTTGTGATGATTTTGTAAGATTATTCTCTGGAGGACCAGATGGGACTTACGATTGGCGTGGGCTTTCTTGCGCGTGAAGCCCGAGACAATGCTGAGGAAGTCGCGATTTTCAAGGAATCCTTTGACTTGTTAAATGAGGTTCTCGCGGAGGCGGGCATGCCTCCGCATCATGAACCGCTGGGCATTCCTGACAGCGAAGTTTTTGACGCTCAGATGCTCGGATATGGAGGCTTACACGCGGTTAGGCGACTTGCTGCTTATTGTGTTTGTGAAGGCCGCATTCCGGCACAAGTCCGATATGACCAATATGCTGAAGACCCGGTCACCGCGACGCTCTACCAAGAAATCCAAAAGAACTTAGAATTTGATCATCCTCAGCCAGCGGAGCGCTTGTCAGCGCCTAAGGCGGCACAATCGCTTTTCCAACATCTGATGTTGCACTCTGACGCTGAGGGTTTTTATCTGCCCACGGACTTCGAGCATGTGATTTTTGACGGTGCCCAGCCACAGCGCGAAGGCATCGGTGGCATGGTTGGATCTGCCCCTCGCTTACTCAAAGAATGTTTAATTCTCGCTCGGTTTATCAATCTACCGTTGGATATAGACATTGAAAGCGAGGAAATGTGGGATGTCGTCGACGACCCACCTTCACAGGGAGAATTGTGGAAAATCTACGGTGTTGAGGCGTTCGGCATTGCGAGACTAATTCGCGGCTGTGAAGCCGCGATCCAACATAAGGCAGTCCTTGGGTTCTTTTAGACGGTTAGAGGCCGCCGCCGCCCACTTGACCCTCTCGCCACAACACCGGATACATTCAGATAACAAAAGCGCGCATCCAAAAAGCGCGTGCAAACAATTCTGGGGGGTGAGATGCACTATAAGGAACTCAAGCAGGCTTGGACGGAACTGACTTCAGTTGGGCAACCCTTCGAGATTGAAGAGATCAATGTGCGCGGCAGCCTGATCCGCAGCTATAAGCACGCCCCGCCCAATATACGTGCTGTCTGGTTGTCGACGGTGGCGTTCAGCGACCGAGACTATCTGGTCTATCAGGATGAGCGCATCACCTATGGCCAAGCCCATGAACAGGTAAATGCCATAACCGCTTGGCTGTGGGCCCAAGGCGTGCGGCGGGGTGACCGGGTCGCGGTGGCCATGCGCAATTATCCCGAATGGATGTTGCTTTATTGGGCCTGTATCTCGATTGGCGTGGCTTGTGTTGGCATGAATGCCTGGTGGATCACCGATGAGCTGGAATATGGCTTGAAGGATTCCGGCCCCAAAGTGTTGTTTTGCGATGCTGAACGTCTGGCCCGTGTGATGGAACGCCCGCAGATGGCCGAGGGCATCCTGATTGTGGGCGTGCGCTGTGACGCTTTGCCGGCTGGAATTGTGCCCTATGAAACGGTGATCGCTGGCGGTGGTGCCATGCCAGAGGTGGACATTGATCCAGATGATGATGCCTGCATCTTTTATACCTCAGGGACCACGGGCTTCCCCAAAGGCGCGCAGCTGACTCATCGCGGCTGCGTCGCCAATCTGATGAATATGAGCTTCTCTGGCCAAGTCCAAGGCCTTGCCACGATGCGGGCCAATGGCATTGACCCCGCCAGCGTGCCGGCACCAAACCCGCCTGTCGGCCTGATCACCACGCCCCTCTTCCACGTCACCGCCAATAATTGCGCCGCCTATGTCGCCACGGCCAGCGGCGGGAAAATGGTTCTCATGTATAAATGGGATGCGGGCGAAGCCCTGCGCCTGATTGAGACCGAAAAGGTCACAGCGATGAGTGGCGTGCCCACCATGGCGCGCGAAGTCATCACCCATCCCAATTTTGCTACGACCGACACCTCCAGCCTTTTGACGCTGGGCGGTGGTGGCGCGCAAGTGCAGCCTGATCTTGTCGCCAAGATTGACGCTTCTGTGCCGACAGCACGCCCCAATACGGGCTATGGCATGACCGAGACCTGCGGCATCATCACCGCCGTCAGCGCCGACTTCTTCGTTGACAAGCCCGCCAGCTGTGGCCCCGCCATGCCAACTTTTGAAGCCCGCTGTGTGGATGACAATGGCAACTTCTTACCCGTCGGCGAGATGGGGGAATTGTGGGTCAAAGGCGCGCCCGTCATCAAAGGCTATCTCAACCGACCAGATGCCACCAAGGAAAGCATCACGGACGGCTGGCTGCACACAGGCGATGTCGCGCGCATTGATGAGGACGGCTTTATCTTCCTCGTCGACCGCAAGAAGGACATGGTTCTGCGCGGTGGCGAAAATGTCTATTGCGTCGAGGTCGAAGCCGTCGCCTATCGCCATCCTTCCGTGGCCGAATGCTGCGTGTTCGGCGTGCCCGACGACCGCTTGGGCGAGGAAGTCGGTGCGGCGATTCTGGTTCGCCCAGACATGAGCCTGACGGCCCAAGAATTGCGCGAGCATTGTTTGGCCCTGATGGCGAAGCACAAAGTCCCCCGCTATGTCTGGTTCCTCAACGAGGCCATTCCGCGCAATGCGTCCGGCAAATTCCTAAAGCGCGCGCTGAGGGACAGCTTGAAGGTGGATGACGCGCATTAGGGGGTGGATTCTTGCCTAACCCCCAAGGATCCGCACGGCCAAGCTTGGCCACCAAGGCGCAAAGAACAATAAGGCAGCGCCGACTTGGGTGAATAAGGTGAAACCGACCGCGGGCAGAAAAGCTGGGTGGAGCCGACCACGCGTGATTTGGTCATACATGCCCATGGCCATCATCAGCGCCCAAGATAACGGATAGCGGCCGAGCAATTGACCGGCATAGCCTTGGCCAATCAATTCCCGGATATCGAGTCCGATCCAACGCGACCATCCAGCATCCACAATTCCGACAATGCCCAGCAAGATCATCCGCTTATGCAAGTCGGGTTGATCTGTGTTTGTCAAACCGATTGCCGTCAACACCGCAAAGGGAAACACATGACCCAATTGGAAAGCCATCACGGCGGGGTTGAAATCAGGATTACTTAGACGGGCATGATCGGCGAACCAGACCGTGGCTACAGCACTCACCGCGACGATAATCCCTAGAATGGGTCCAAACCGCTTGCCATTGGCACGGTGAGCAGCTGGCTTGGCTTCGCGGATCAGCAAGGCTTGCCACGTCAAAAGTGCCATCCAGCCAACTGAAGAGGCTGCATGGAGGTGCGTAACTAATTGATACTCCCGCCCCTTAATCATATTTCTGAGCATGTCGGGAATGAAACCGGCCAATAAACCGAACCACAAAAGGGCAATCATAATCAGCACCGCATCCCGGTCGCGTGGATGGGTCTTTCTAAATTCATCGATCACAAAGGCCTGGGCCGCTTCAATTTTGTCCAGCATTGTCACCCCCGAGCAATTGGACTGCAATCACATTTTTGTTACCTATCGGTAGGAGAATTGCAATCCCAGATACGGCCGGTTTTGTGATAATTTCAGCTCGAGATTGATCCGCCGCCCCATCCGCCCTAGGCTTGGGTCATGATTTTGTTCGGCATTCTCAGCATCAGCCTGCTGCTTCTTGCGGGGCAGCGTGTGGCATCATCACAGGCACATAGCGATCCGTCTGCACTGCCTGGAGCGTGAAGTCAGTTTGCCACACCTATCGCTTCACAGGCGACACGGCACCTTAAACTTCAGCGCTTCTTCTTCGCTTTAGGCGCAGCCTTTGCAGGTGGCTTTGGCTTAGGTGGCGGCGGGTCAGTGCGGATGGCGGTCACAACAATGGGCACCACAGGGGCCTTGCCGGGGAATGGGCCGCCTGTGGGAGCGCGCTCCACTTTCGCCATAGCCTCCACCACTTCCCAGCCAGCAGTTACCCGCCCGAAGACGGCATAGCCAGTCGTATTGGGTGGGGCCTTGGGGTCGGCGTTGAGGGAGGGATTGTCTGCCAAGTCAAAATAGAAGCTCGAATGCCCTGAATTCGTCGCATCGCCACGCGCGAGGGCAACAGCACCCTTAAAATGCTTATTGGTCGCCGTCTCTAACTCAACGGGGCTAAGGGGTGGATAGCGGCCTTTGAATTGGGCATCCAAATCACCGATTTGAATGATAAAGCCCGGTTCAATGCGAAAGAAAGATGCGCCGATAAAGTGCTTTGTCTGAAACATCTTCAGCATATGGGCGCTCGTCTTAGGCGCACCCACGGGGTCGAGCGTGATTTCAATCTCGCCCATGGATGTGGTCAAGAAGACTTTCGGCGCGGGTGCCACGACCGGTGTCGCGGTCATAGGTTCGACGGTGGGTACAGGCGTTTGGGCAAAGGCCGTGCCCGCGACCAAGAGAGATGCAAAGCTTGCGAAAAAAGTACGACGTTTCACCAATAGGCCCCCTCGTCTCGATCGACACAAATCCTAGCTCGCCGTCTCGCCAAACAGCTCCCGCCCGATAAGCCAGCGGCGGATTTCGCTGGTTCCAGCACCAATTTCGTAAAGCTTGGCATCGCGTAGCAGGCGGCCGGTCGGATAATCATTGATATAGCCATTGCCACCCAAGCATTGAATGGCCTCCAAAGCCATCCAGGTCGCTTTCTCCGCCGCATAGAGGATTGCGCCAGCGGCATCCTTGCGGGTGGTCAAGCCACGGTCACAGGCCTTTGCTACGGCATAGACATAGGCGCGCGTGGTCGACAAAGTCACATACATGTCGGCGATTTTGCCCTGCATCAGCTGGAACTCGCCAATGGCTTGGCCAAATTGTTTGCGCTCGTGGATATAGGGCAAAACCACATCCAAGCAGGCCTGCATAATGCCAATCGGGCCAGAGGCCAGAACCGCGCGCTCATAATCAAGGCCAGACATCAAAACCTGCGCGCCCTTATTGAGCGGACCCATCAGATTTTCTTCCGGCACTTCGCAATCTTCAAACACCAATTCGCCCGTTGGCGAGCCACGCATCCCAAGCTTGTCAAGACTTTGGGCGACCGAGAAGCCTTTGAAGTCCTTTTCAATCAAGAAAGCGCTGATACCGCGCGAAGCGGCTTCGGGTTCGGTTTTGGCATAGACGATCAAGGTATCGGCATGCTTGGCATTGGTGATCCAGAACTTGCCGCCATTGAGCACATAGCGGTCGCCCTTTTTGTCCGCCCGCAAGCGCATGGAAACGACGTCTGAGCCGGAGCCACTTTCGGACATAGCGAGCGAACCAACATGCTGACCAGAAATCAGTTTCGGCAGATAACGTGCCTTTTGCTCCGCCGTTCCCCAACGCCGCAACTGGTTCACACACAGATTGGAGTGCGCGCCATAAGACAAGCCGACCGAGGCAGAGGCGCGGCTGATCTCTTCCATCGCGACCACATGTTCAAGATAGCCTAGGCCAGAGCCGCCATCTTCTTCAGCCACGGTAATGCCTAACAGGCCGAGGTCTCCGAGCTTGGGCCAGAGATCGAGCGGGAACTCGTCGCTGCGATCAATCTCGGCCGCACGCGGGGCAATTTCTGCGGCCGCAAAGCGTTCGACAGTTTCACGGATGGCATCGGCAGTTTCGCCGAGGTCGAAATCGAGGCTGGGATAGGAGTTTCTAAGCATGGCTTACCATGCGCGAGCCCGCTTTCGAGTGCAAGTAAAAGGGTAAGCCCAGAGGGCAGTATTTTGGGCAGTATTTAGGGCAGTAAGGCAGTCTCATCGCCGCTCTCTTGGCCACGGGCCAGGGATACGGCAGAGGTCACCACGGCAACAAAGCCGAAACACGCCGAGAGGATTGCCATAAGCGCTTGCAGGCTAATGACCTTGGCCTCTGGGTCGGGCGTCAGCGCCCCCATGAGATGCGCAAACCAAAGGCCGCCAGCCAAGAAAACAGCGCCGAGCGCTAACACAACCCACGTCAGCACACGTGTCGGTGCGGCTGGCTCAAGGATTTGCGGCCGCGGAACCGAGACACTCCCGGGGATTGAAGGTTCTGATGCCAAATCCATTTCAGGCGCAAAAGGCGCTAAAGTGCGCAGGCCATCATTGGCTGGCACGGGTTGGCTTTGATCGGATTGATTGGCTGCCACCGCCTCTTCTTTTGGAAAGGGCGCTAAGACTGGATCGAGGGTTTCCTCCACCGCTTCATCCGCCGCTTTGTTTTCCTCAGCAGGCTCATTTTCAACCAAGACCAGTCGCGGTTCGTCGTTGATTTCAGAACTGAAGTCCAAAACCGGAGCCGCCTTCACTTCTGCGACTGACGCAGTCTCAGCGACCGTTTTGATTGGAAATGGCTCGCCCTTGGGCTTCTCAGGCAGCATGCTCTCTGAAGGCTCAGTTGCGATCGTGGCACCGTCTGCCTCGACGCCCAATGTGATGTCACGTGGATCCGATGCATGGGTCAAAAGCGCTGCTGTATAATCAATCTCTGGGCTTAAAACCGAGCTGGGCGCAGCGGGGCGCGGACCCAAAGGCTCTAAGAAGAGCGCGGCCTCAGCTGCTCGACGCCGGACCAACGCATCAATAACCAAAACCCGACCATTCACGCGCGCACGCCGCCACGCATGCATAGCGAGGGCTGCTGCGATTGGTTGACCTTGGTTCAAATAGCGCAGCACGTCGCTGGTGGCGAAGTTTGTCACGCCAATATTGAAGGCAAAGGACACCAAAGCGTCAAATTGGTTCTGGTTTAAGGGCGTCAAGGCGGACTGGCGCACCATGTCTTCGACAGGGCGAAGGTCCCAACGCAGCAAGTCTTCAGCTTCAGCACGCGACACCGACAGGCCCTCGCGTGCGGTAGCAACATGGCCAAAGCCCAGCGTCCACCGCCCGTCGGGGGTTTTAGCCGCACGTGCACGGAAGCCTTCAAAGCTGGCTATCAGGTCCAATGCAGCGCGAGACGCAGTGAGTCTGGACATTTTTCGTTCCAAAAAGAGACGGATTCCGCCCGATGAGACTGGCTGTGCAGGATTGATGCCGTTTTTGTCCACAATGGCTGCTCGACAAGTAGTGGGCATTCCTGCACCTTCCAGCTCTCGCGACACACCGGATTAAGCAAGGATCAGACCATGTTGGGCAAGCAATCAAGCCTTCTACAGCGCGCTTTTGGGATTGGAGCGCTGGCGTTAGTCGCTTATTCGGGGCCGGCTTTGGCGCAGTCCACCCCGACTGCCCCGACAAAACCTTGGCATGCCTTGACGAGTTCTGAGTTGATCGCCGCTGCCCCCAAAGATGCTTGGGCGAAGTTGGATCAAAGCCGCCTGCTCTATCTTTATTTCGAGCCTACACAAGCGGGGGCATCAACACCGGCGCGTGTGATCATCCTATTGGCACCAGACTTTGCGCCCAATCATGTGCAGGCTTTGAATGAATTATTGGCCAAAGCCTTTTTCAGCGGGCGCGAGATCGTGCGCAGCCAAGATAATTACGTTGTTCAATGGGGCGATGGTGCCGCAGCAACTGCCCAAGGCTTTAGGGCTGGTCGCATGGCGGCAGAGTTTGACCGTGCCTATGGCGCGGAGTTCAAGCCGTTGGAATTAAAGGATGGCGATGTCTATGCCCCAAAGGTCGGCTTCTGGCGCAATTGGCCAGTGGCTTGGGATCCAAAGGCAAAACGTTATTGGCTGCCGCATTGCTATGGCATGGTAGGCGCTGGTCGCGATGAAGGTGCCGATTCTGGTGGCCCGGCTGAACTCTATGCCGTCAATGGCCACAGCCCCCGCGCGCTCGACCGCAATGTCACGCTTCTGGGTCGTGTTGTGGACGGGATGGATCAATTTGCGACTTTGCCGCGCGGTAGCGAGGCGATGGGCTTTTACGCCTCTGGCCAAACTAAGCCTAAAATCATTAAAGCGGAATTGGGCTCCAGACTGCCTGTCTCAGAGCAAATCAGCCTAGAAGCTCTGCGGACAGATCATGCGATCTATGCCGAGATACTTGAAAGCCGAAGAAACCGGCGCGACAGCTGGACCAAATTTAAGGCCGGCAAGCTCGAGCTTTGTAATGCCCCCTTGCCTGTTCGTATCAGCCCTAAAGAATAATCAGGGTCGCAAGACCCAAGAAGGCCACAAAGCCTACCATATCCGTGACAAAGGTGACGAGCACGCCGGAAGACACAGCCGGGTCTTGCCCCAGCCGTTTGAGTGTCAGCGGGATCAAAATGCCAGCAAGGCCTGCAACCGACAAATTGAGCAAGATTGCCAAAGCGATGGTGACGGACAACAACACGCTTTGGAACCAGAACAACGCCACACTCGACAAAAGCACGGCAAAGACGGCCCCATTGACCAAGCCGGTAATCACCTCACGCAGGATGATCCGGCCCGAATTGCCAGGCGTTAGTTCCCGCGCCGCCAAAGCCCGCACGGCGACCGCTACGGTTTGGGTGCCGGCATTACCACCCATCGAGGCTACCATGGGCATCATGACGGCAAGGGCGACGATCTTCTCAATCGAGGCTTGAAACTTGCTGATCAGGACGGACGCGATCAAGGCTGTGACCAGATTGATCACCAGCCACGGCAGGCGCGACTTCACCGATGACCAGACCGAGTCCGCCGTTGACGCATCGCGCACACCAGCGAGCGCCAACAAGTCTTCTTCGTTCTCGTCTTGAATAACCCGCACGATATCGTCGACCGTGATCATCCCCGTCAAACGACCGCTGCGATCGACCACGGGTGCGGAGATCAAATGGTATTTTTGGAAGGCGTGGGCAACGACTTCTTGGTCGGTCTCGGGGTCGACAATGATTTCTGGCGCTTCCATCAAGTCTTGCAGCAGCATGGTGCGCTTGGCCCGCATGAGCTTAGAGACAGGGATCGCGCCGATGGGCTGCATCGCTGGACTGACAACATAAATGTCAAAGAAAAGATCGGGGAGGTCTTCGCCGGTCTTGCGCATGAAGTCGATGGTTTGCCCGACGTCCCAATGTTGGGGCGCGGCGACAAACTCGCGCTGCATCAAACGACCAGCGGTTTCCTCTTCAAACGACAGCGCGCCTTCAACGGCAACCCGCACGTCATCGGAGGCAGCTGCCAACACTTCGGCGCGATCTTCATCGTCCAATTCGGCGACAATAGCGGCAGCGTCATCGGTATCGAGATCATCAAGCTTTTGCGCGAGCTTGCTGGCGGGGATGAATTCCAGCGCGAATTCGCGCAATTCATCTTCCAATTCCGCATAGACTTCCGCATCAAGGTCTTCGCCGATCAAGGTAAAGATGGTGCGCGCAGTCTCTTTGGGGGCGTTTTGGAGAAGCTCTGCCACATCGGCAGGGTGCATCGGCAACAACAGGCGACGCAACAAAGGCCCGTCATGATCGCCAGCAGCCCCAATCACCTTAACGGCAATCAGGCGGTCTGGCCCATGATCTGCTTTAGTGGGGTCGACCCCCAGGGCTTGTAGATCGTCCATGACTGTCACTTTCCGTCATGTCGTAAGCCCCTAAGTTTGTTTGCCTGTATCATCATGCTGGTAGCAGATACAGGCATAAAAGCCATCTTTCCGTTGGTGTGCCCAAGAGGACTCGAACCTCCACGGGTCTCCCCACTAGCACCTCAAGCTAGCGCGTCTACCAGTTCCGCCATGAGCACGTTCCGGAAAGAGCGGCGCTTTTAGTAGAACACGCCGCCATTGTGAAGCCCTATCGCCTGCATCTTGCCAGTTCCAAACAGTGAAGGACTGTTATGGACCTGCCATATAGTCATAAACATCGGCTTCGCCGGTGATTTCAACTGAAATCTTGTCATCATCCAGTTGGATATCGCCACGGGCCACAGGGTGGTTATTGACCAAGACCCAAACGGGGTCATTCGGCGAGGCCGTGAGCGGAATAACCGCGCCGCGACCCATCCGGAGCAATTGGTGCATGGGCAAGGAAGATCGTCCGACCAAGACCGAAATTTCGACCATGACCTTCTCAATCTGCGAGGGGGGGTGTTCACTATCATCTGTCACGAGACTAGATAGAGCCCATGAGTGTTGGAACTTGGTTAACGCGCGTAAAGATACTGCAAATTCTGGAGAAAAAACGTGATTGAATGGGCCGTATCGGAAAAACCCGTCGAATATGAGGCTGCGGTGGCCTTTATGGAGGGCCGCGCGGCTGAAATTGCGGCTGGAGCGGCGAATCAATTGGTTTGGTTGCTGGAGCATCCGCCCCTTTATAGCGCGGGTACCAGTGCGAAACCGTCAGACCTCCTGCCCGGCGCAAGCTTTCCAGTGTTCAAGAGCGGGCGTGGCGGGCAATATACCTATCATGGCCCCGGCCAGCGTATTGCCTATCTCATGCTCGACCTGCGGCATCATAAGCGCGACGTACGCGCCTTTGTTCAATCCGTCGAAAACTGGGTAATCGACGCGCTGGCCCAATTTACAATCAAGGGCGAACTGCGTTGTGGCCGCGTCGGCGTTTGGGTTGACCGCACCCATCCAGGCTTTGCCCGTCACGAAGACAAAATCGCCGCCGTGGGCTTAAGGGTCAAAAAATGGGTCAGCTTTCACGGCATCAGCCTGAATGTGGAGCCAGATCTCACCCACTTTAATGGAATCATCCCGTGCGGCATTTCTGAAAGCGGTCTGGGCGTGACCAGCCTTGTCGATCTGGGCCATCCGGTTACCTATGGAGAAGTCGACGAAGCGTTACGGCAAACTTTTGTGGCTCGCTTTGGACCGGTGACATCGGTTGCTGCGCCCCTTTAATGGCCAAGCTTCTGCCTTCGCGTAGAAGGCCATTGACGCAAAGCCAATGGCTGATATGCCCCTGCATATGAACCTGTCTGTCGCCAAACCGCTTCTCCTGCCTCTCGCGCTCGCAGGCTTATTCATCACTCCGGCACAAGCGCAAAGCCTGCCCAAGGATTATCGCGATTGGAGTGTGAACTGCAGCAATATCAAGACCTGCACCGCGATTTCGATCTCTGGCCTCAATGAAATGGGCATCGGCACACGCCCGCGCGGCGTTGCAGTCGACACGGAAATGGGCTGGCTTTGGGTAGAGCTTGAGGCGGGGCCAAGCGCCAAGCCAAAGATCATTTATTCAGGCCTCTATGATGCAAGCCAGACCAGCAACAAGGAAGGCAGCTTGCGCATCGTGGGTCGGGACGGGCGGCCTTTAGCAAACGGTGTCTTTGTGCTGACAGCCCATGAGAGCGGCGCAAGCCAATTGCGTGGTGCAGATGTGGATCGGTTCATCGCTGTAGCCAAATCGGGCCAAGCAATTGTTTATTCAAGCGGAACCAGTCGGACCGTTCAATCCTTTGCCAGCCTATCGGGCTTTGTTGCCGCCCTTCGCGCCATAGAAGCGCTGCAAGGACGCACAGGCACTGTCGCCGCTTGGGTGGATGTGGGCAAGCTGGCGCGCGAGCGCGTGCCCCCTGCCCCGGCAGCCCCACGCGTGAATGCGCTTGGTTTTACCAAGCTATCGAGCCGAACCACGGTACCGAAACTGGTGAGCGACCGCCGTAAGGCTGAATGCGACGATAGCGACCGATTAGATCCCGGCGGTCAGGGCATTGAGGGCTTCAATCTCGGCAAGGGCCGCACCTTATGGGCAATCCCCTGTGGCGCTGGGGCCTATAATATGTGGTCAAAATTCTATCTGCAGACCAATTCAACCAAGCTGGAACCTTATCGATTCTCGACGCCAGAGCCGGCCGCTGACGAGGAAGATGCCAACAGCCTTGTGAATGTCAGCATTGAGCCTGAAACCGGCCAAATCAGTGCCTTTTCAAAGGGCCGCGGCATTGGCGATTGCGGATCGGCCGAAACCTACACTTGGGACGGCACAAACTTTGTGTTGACTAGCTTGATCGAGATGAACGCCTGCAGCGGACTGATGCCCGATTTCTGGCCCGTGCGGATCAAAACCGAAATGGTGGCGCCCATCAAATCCAAGCGCTAGAAACGCTGGGGTAATTACAGCCCCAGCTTCGCCTTGATCACTTCATTGATGACCGCAGGGCTGGCTTTGCCGCCGGTTGCCTTCATCAATTGGCCAACCCACCAACCAAGCGCTTTAGGCTTGGTCCGGGCTTCCTCAACCTTGTCAGGGTTAGCGGCGATCAACGCGTCGACCGTCTCTTCGATCAGGCCCGTATCGGTTTCTTGCTTCAGGCCTTCACGCTCCACGATGACCAAGGGCGCGTCGCCAGTTTCAATCATGCGCGGGAAGACGTCCTTGGCAATCTTACCATTGATTGTGCCATTGCTGATCAGATCGACCAATTCGCCCAAACGCTCAGCCGAAACAGGGGTCTCGGCCAAGGTCTTGTCATGCTTATTCAGCCAGCCGAACAATTCAACCGTCATCCAGCTATTCACCAGCTTAGCATCACGGCCTTTGGCTGCGGTCTCAAAGAAGTCTGCCGCATCCTTGTCTGATACCAGCACGGCCGCGTCGTAGGGCGAGAGGCCATAATCGGCTTTGAAGCGCTGCTTCTTGGCGTCGGGCAGCTCTGGTAGGCTGGCTTTGATCGCATCCACCCAAGCTTGATCCAGCTCTAGAGGCAATAGATCCGGGTCTGGGAAATAGCGATAATCATGCGCATCTTCTTTCGAACGCATGGAACGTGTTTTGCCTGTCTTCACATCGAACAAGCGGGTTTGTTGCGTGATGGTACCGCCATCTTCGAGAATCTCAATTTGGCGGCGCGCTTCATAATCAACAGCCAAGGCGACATAACGCGTCGAATTCACATTCTTGATTTCACAGCGCGTGCCGAAAGGCGTACCGGGCTTGCGCACCGACACATTGACGTCTGCCCGCATCGAGCCTTCATCCATATTGCCGTCGCAGGTGCCAAGGTAGCGGACCAAAGCGCGCAATGTTTTGAAGTAATTGGCCGCTTCCTCACTTGACCGGATGTCGGGCTTGGAGACGATTTCCATCAAGGCACAGCCCGAACGGTTCAAATCGACATAAGTCGCGCGCGGGTCGAGATCATGGATCGACTTACCCGCATCTTGTTCCAAGTGAATGCGCTCAATGCGAATGGGAACCGTTTCGCCATTATCGCAATCAACGTTCAACGTGCCCTCACCCACGATGGGGTGGGCGAACTGGCTGATTTGATAGCCTTGTGGCAAATCGGGATAGAAATAATTCTTCCGATCAAACCGGCTCCACAAATTGATCTTAGCCCCAAGGCCAAGGCCAGTCCGCACCGCTTGCTCAACGCAATAGCGGTTCAAGACAGGCAACATGCCGGGCATGCCCGCGTCCACTAGGCTGACATGGGCGTTTGGTGCGCCGCCATAAGAGGCGCTGGCACCGGAAAACAGCTTAGACTGCGCACTCACCTGCGCGTGGACTTCAAGGCCCACAATGATTTCCCAATCACCCGTGGCCCCAGCCACAAGTTGGTCGGGACGGGCGGAGCGGATATCAAGATCATTAGCGAGTGTGGTCATGAAGCCTTCATAACGGGGCAGAGCGGTTTGGCAAAGAACGCAAAACACAAAGAACTGGCGAGGCTGGTCGGGCACGCCGTTACGCCCAGCGTCAGAATAAGACCGCTTATAGAGGTCGAAACACAACCATCAAGGTGGAAATGATATAAGAACGTGCCGAAAAACACGCATATCCTACGTACTTTCACCTTGCAACATTCCCGAAAATACATATAATAAACGTATTACAGCAATGAATTTGATGGCGAAGACCAAGGTAATCGGCACCCGTGAGATTCAAAAAATTCTGAAGGAAAACGGATTTTGGGTTGAACGAACAAAAGGAAGTCACGAACGCTGGACCAATGGCCCTCTGAGCGTAACCATCATTACCAATACCGACGCTTTTAAATTGAAGACATTACGCAGCATATACCGACAGGCTGGTCTTCCTTGGCCGCCAAGTTAAAGGGGCAGACTAGGATAGAAACGAGCAGGAAGAATACCTGTCAAATTGAGATGAAGAAACAAGACGTCAAGATCGTGACCAAGTGTGCAGTAAAGGCACGACAGGAGTTGAGATATGCGAACTGATTTCTATACCTGCGCCTTTACGCGGGACCCAGACGGCGGTTGGACTGCCGTCGTCCTCGACCTGCCAGGCGTTGTGAGCGAGGGCGAAACCTTCGCAGAAGCCCAATCCAATATCAGCGAAGCCCTAGAACTGGATGTTGAAGCCCGTCGCGCCCGGCCAGAGGCAGTGCCTACGCCACGACCAATTGCAGATCTTATGGATGATCCGGACTTGGCCGGGGAGCTGGAGGGTGCAACCTTGGTTCAGATTGCTGCACCCTTACCGCCGCCGAAGTCTGTTCCCATCACGATGACGATTGATGACCACTTGCTGGCCAATGTAGATCAACTCGCTAAGTTTTTGCGGGTCAGCAGAAGCAGCTTCTTTGCGGATGCTGTTCGAGACAAAATGGAGAGCCTAACCGGCAAGCTGTCGCCCTATGATATTCGTGTCGATTCATCTGCGGGTGAGGCAATCGAGGCTCGCCCTATCTCCAAACGGCGGACGACGAAGCGGCGCGTGGTAGCCTGATCCTAGGCCGAAGCTTGAAACAGGCGACCATCATTGGTCATCCATTCTTTCATTCGAAACGCGACACCTTAAAAAGGGGATGGCGACCCAAGCAGGGCTCGAACCTGCGACCGTCCGCTTAGAAGGCGGATGCTCTATCCTGCTGAGCTATTGGGCCTAGTGAGACCAGGGTTCACGGCGGTAAAAGGTGAAATTATCAGAGTACGCACGCGGAATGCGCTTAGGCTCTTGCCGATCAATAACCTGAAACGCCAGATTATACTTTTGCGCATAGGCAATTGCCTCGTCGCGCGTATCAAAGGTCAGACGTACTTGGCCTTGAGTATCGGATGATGAGGTCCAGCCCATCAAGGGGTCAGACGAGCGGACAGCGTTTGATTCAAACTCCAACATCCAAACATTGCTCTTGGCCCGGCCCGACTGCATGGCGGTTTTGGCTGGACGGTAGATTTTTGCAAATGTCATGAAGGCCTCGAAACTAGATGTCTCATCATGAGCGCGTTCGGCAGAAATGTAAAAGCGGGCAATGCATTAAAACAGCATGTCCCGCTTGTAACATCGACCAAAATGGTCGGGGAGACAGGATTCGAACCTGCGACCCTCTGGTCCCAAACCAGATGCGCTACCAAACTGCGCTACTCCCCGAGAGGCGCGCGTATAGCGCGACCAGACCGATGAGGGCAAGCGCTCTAAACAGATTTTACTGAAGTCTCATTTTTTTGCGCGAGCCGGCGCGAAAATTCGGTGGGTTACGCGCTGGCCTGCAGCCAATCCCAACCGGCGAGATTCACCAGCGCCAATCTCAAGAACCGCCAGCACTGGGCCGTCTGACGGGATAAGCGCCCGCGACAAGGGCTGTGCATTGGCCGCAATATTGGCGATGCGCCCATCGGCACGAATGAAAATCAGGTCGAGCGAAACGAGCGTGTTTTCCATCCAAAAGGTTGCCGCTTCTGGCGTTTTAAAATCAAACAACATGCCCGTGCCGCGGGGCACGTTGGTCCGCCACATCATCCCTATCTCACGCGAACGTGGGGTATCTGCCATTTCCACATTGAAAGACCGAACACCCGACGGCGTCGCGATGGACAATTTTTCAACCCTTAGGCCGCGCTGCGGCCCTTCAATCGCTACCGCTTGGGCAAACGATGTGGACGGAAGGGCGACACAAGCCATGAAGGCGAGGAGAATGAAGTGCAGAAGCTTTGTCATGCCCTTCCCTATCACGACCTGTTGAGGTCCGCCAAGATGGCAGACACGCGCCAAACCGGTAGAGACTTAGCCCACGTTAAGCTGTCAGGCACGCACGACCGCAGTCGCCACTGCACCTTTGGCGCTGCGCTCCACCCGAGCGCGCAACACTTCCCCGCCGTCCACCAAATCAATCCCGCCGCGGCGCAGTGTGGCCACGTGGACGAAGATATCTTCAGACTCTGCGCCTTCGCTGGTCAGGCCGGCAAAACCATAGCCTTTGGAGCGGTTGAACCATTTGACGGTGACTGGAACAAATTGATCCACATCTTCTGGCGGTGGCCGGAACACGGGTCGCAGGCTCAAAATCCCGACAACTTGCAGGCCGCGATCGCCCTCCGCGGTCAAAACGGTGATCTCATCGCCTTCCTTGGGGATTGCGGTGGCGTGCTTTCGCAGCACGCTGACGTGCAGTAAAGCGTCGATTTCACGAGGATTTTCACTGTCACCGACCTTTAGCTGGACAAAGCCAAAGCCTTTGACAGGGTCAAACCATTTTACAATGCCTTCAGCCAAGGAGCCTAATGGTTCTTTACCCATGGCTAGGACGGTTTCTAATAATTGATGTGTCACAACTCTTGATCCCTTCGCTCAAATTGGTACAGCGCGAGGCTTGTCACGCGGGACTTCTAGATCGAGCTCTAGGAGAGCCCCCCGCACCCGAGCCCTAACGTTACTATAGGGTAAGTAAACACAGGGTTTACAAGAGCGCAAGATGTTTATGGAGAGAGCGAAAGCCGCTGTTAGCTACCACAAAGGCTTGACCCACAGCCCAAACAAGAGCCCATATCAGGCCGCTTTCATCCGCATTAGAATTCAAGGAATCCCGCCGAATGGCTGCCAATGCCGCTCCGAAATCTGGTTTGTTTGATGACCTAGAGCCCGCAGGTGTCTCTGCAGCCACCGCAGGTTATTCCGCGAAGGATATTGAGGTTCTCGAAGGCCTAGAGCCCGTTCGCAAGCGGCCCGGCATGTATATTGGCGGCACCGATGCGCGCGCCATGCACCATTTGTTTGCCGAAGTGCTCGACAACTCAATGGATGAAGCAGTTGCAGGTCACGCCACGCGCATTGAAGTGACCTTAGAGGCCGATGGCGCGCTTGCCGTTTCCGATAATGGCCGCGGCATTCCCATCGACCCGCATCCCAAATATGTCGACAAATCTGCCCTTGAAGTCGTTATGACCGTTTTGCATGCGGGCGGTAAATTCTCAGACAAAGCCTATCAGACTTCGGGTGGCTTGCACGGCGTGGGTGTGTCGGTGGTCAATGCGCTGTCCGATCGCCTCGAAGTCGAAGTAGCGCGCGACAAGCGGCTTTATCGCATGGCGTTCTCACGCGGTATCCCACAAGGCCCGATTGAACATTTGGGTCCCGTCCATAATCGTCGCGGCACAGTTGTGCGGTTTCACCCCGATCCAGACATCTTCGGCGAAGGCGCAAGTTTGGACCCGGCGCGCTTATTCCGCATGGCGCGATCCAAGGCCTATTTGTTCCGTGGCGTTGAAATTCGCTGGAAGTGCGCGCCAGAGCGTATCCGCCCCGGCGATTCCACACCTTTGGAAGAAGTCTTGTGCTTTCCAAACGGTCTGGCCGATTATCTCCAAGGCAGTATTGGTGAAGCCCCCACTGTCACCACCACCATGTTTGCTGGCCGCACGGCCCAATCTGGCGGTCATGGCGCGGTAGAATGGGCTTTGACGTGGGGTGTGCGTGGTTTTGGCGACCGCGACGGGTTCTTGCTGTCCTATTGCAATACCATCCCGACGCCAGAAGGCGGCACGCATGAACAGGGCCTGCGGACCGTCATCTCCAAGGGCTTGCGCAATTATGGGGAGTTGGTGGGCGATAAAAAGGCTGCCCAAATCACCTCTGAGGACGTGTTTGGCACCGCAGCAGCGTTGATCAGCGTGTTCGTGCGCGAACCTGAATTTGTCGGCCAAACCAAGGACCGGTTGGCAACCGCAGAGGCCGCCCGCATTGTTGAGAATGCTATTCGCGATCCATTCGACCAATGGCTGGGCGCAAGCCCGCGTGAAGCCCGCGCCTTGCTGGATTGGGCGATTGCCCAAGCCGATGACCGCCTGAAGCGGCGGAAGGAAAAAGAAGTCCAGCGCCAAAGCGCCACGCGCAAATTGCGCTTACCGGGCAAGCTGGCCGATTGTGCGCGCCAAGATGCGATTGGGACAGAAATCTTCATCGTCGAAGGCGATTCGGCAGGTGGCAGTGCCAAACAGGCGCGCGACCGAAATACCCAAGCCATTTTACCCCTGCGTGGTAAAATCTTGAACGTCGCCAGCGCAGGTGGGGATAAGCTTGCGGGCAATCAGGAACTCTCCGACCTCGCCCTTGCACTGGGTGTTGCACCTGGCAGCAAGTTCCGGGTGCAGGATTTACGCTATGAGCGCGTCATCATCATGACGGACGCTGACGTCGACGGGGCGCATATCGCCGCTTTGCTGGCCACTTATTTCTTCCGCGCCATGCCGCAATTGGTCCATTCAGGCCGCTTGTTTGTGGCTTTGCCGCCGCTCTATCGCCTGACCCATGGCGGCAAGACGGTTTATGCCAAGAATGATGCGCATAAGGATGAGTTGTTGAAGACCGCCTTCAACCCGCGCGCCAAAGTCGAAATCGGTCGCTTCAAAGGCTTGGGCGAAATGATGCCGGCGCAATTGAAAGTCACGACCATGAACCCGGCCACCCGCACACTTGCGCGCTTGGTTATCCCCGAGGGTGATTTGCCAAGTGTGGGCGAGCTCGTTGAGACATTGATGGGGCGCAAGCCTGAGCTGCGCTTTAAATGGCTTCAGGAAAATGCCCGCTACGCGGAAGAGCTGGACGTCTAGGGCGATGCTGGCACTCAAGCCAAATTGCGAATGCTGTGATCGCGATTTGCCCGCAAATAGTGCCGAGGCCTTTATCTGCACCTTTGAGTGTACCTATTGCGAGGCTTGCGCCATGGGTAGGCTCTCTGGAACTTGCCCGGCCTGCCAAGGAAATTTGGTCCCGCGCCCGATCCGGCCAGCCGCCGCTTTGGCCCGCTTTCCCGGACAAATAGAGCGGGCACCGCTTAAGGCCGCGTGCCAAGCAAAATAGGTCTGGCCCTCTTGCCCTTGCGCCCTTTCCGCGCCACACACCTCCAAAGAATGAGGGAGAAACGGCATGAGCCAAGAATTTGATATTATCGTATTTGGCGCGTCTGGCTTTACTGGCCGATTGGTCGCGGAATATCTCGCCGCCACCTATCCAACCGGCGTGCGCTGGGCCATGGGTGGCCGCAGCCTTGAGAAATTGGCGCAAGTCCGCGATGAAATTGGTGCGCCCAAGGATACGCCGCTGGTGGTCTGCGACAGCGATGATGCAGCCTCTCTGAAAGACATGGTCACTTCCACCAAAGTCGTTCTGACCACAGTTGGACCCTATCAGCTGTACGGCAATGGCTTGGTTGCCGCTTGTGCCGAGCATGGCACGGATTACGTCGATTTGTGCGGCGAGCCTGCGTGGATGCGCAAAATGATCGACGCGCATGAGGCCGCGGCCAAAGCCTCTGGTGCGCGGATCGTGTTCTCTTGCGGTTTTGACTCCATCCCCTTCGATCTTGGCGTGCAAATGGCGCAAGAGGCGATGATCGAAAAGACTGGCAGCCCAGCAACCAAGGTCAAAGGCCGCGTCCGCAAAATGAAGGGCACCTTCTCAGGCGGCACAGCTGCGAGTTTGAAGGCCACCATGGCTGCCGCCATGAGCGAACCCGGTGTACTCGATCTCTTGCGCAATCCGTTTGCCTTGACTCCCGGCTTTGACGGCCCAACCCAGCCCCATGGCATGAAGCCCTATCTGGACGAAGAAATGGGCGTCTGGGTCGCGCCATTCGTGATGGCCCCCATCAATACCCGCAATGTGCACCGCACCAATGCGCTGCTCGGCCATAAATATGGCGCAGGTCTTGTCTATGAAGAGATGATGGTCACGGGCCCTGGCGAAAAAGGCCAAGCCATGGCGAATGCGATTGCAGGCGATAAGAGCCTTGGCGGTGAAGGTGGGCCAAAGCCCGGTGAAGGCCCTTCCAAGGAAGAGCGCGAGACAGGCTTTTATGACGTGCTGTTTATTGCCCAATCCGATTCAGGTGCCGAAGTCCAAGTCGCGGTCACGGGCGACCGCGATCCAGGCTATGGGTCCACATCGAAAATGATCGCGGAATCGGCTTTGTGCCTCATCAACGAGGCCAAGGATGCTGCCGGCGGGATTTGGACGCCCGGCGCCGTCATGGGCCCTGCCCTGCGTGCCCGCCTTGTGAAAAGCGCTGGCCTCACCTTCGACGTGGTGGCCGGCTAAAGCCAAGAGACATCAGACGCTGCGGCGCGCTTTTAGGGCCGCCAGCAGCGTCCCGTCGTCCAAATGATCCAATTCTCCACCCACGGGCACGCCATGGGCCAGTTTGGTGGTCGCCACCCCGCTATCGGCCAAAACATCGGCGAGATAATGAGCGGTGGTTTGGCCTTCAACCGTGGCTGCCAAGGCCAATACGACTTCGGTAATGCCGCCTTGTTGGATGCGCGACATCAGGCTGCCAATCCGCAAGTCTTCCGGGCGCACACCGTCTAAAGCCGACAAGACGCCACCCAGCACATGATACTGGCCATAATAGGCACCGGAGCGCTCCAGTGCCCATAAATCACTGACTTCAACAACCACGCATAAGGTGCTCTGATCGCGGGCCGGGTCACTACAGACCGAACAAGGGTCTTGGGTATCGAGATTGCCACATCGCTGGCAGGCTTTCACTTTTTCGGCTGCCTCGGCCAAAGCTTGGCCGAGTGGTTGCATCAGGCCTTCGCGTTTCTTCAAGAGATGGAGCGCAGCCCGACGGGCTGAGCGCGGCCCAAGGCCCGGCAATTTAGCCAAGAGCGAGACGAGGCGCTCGATCTCCGGGCTTGCTGTGGCGCGCTTGGTCCGCGCATTCCGGTCCGTCATGATCAGAAAGGCATCTTGAAGCCGGGGGGCAGAGGCAAGCCACCCATCAAGTCCTTTTCCATCGCCGCACGGCTGGCTTCGACCTTTTTGCGGGCATCTTCAAAAGCGGCCTTGATCAAATCCTCAAGGATTTCGACATCTTCAGCCACGCACAGGCTGGGATCGATCGAGATCGCCAACAGCTTACCTTCACCATTACTGGTGATTTTCACCATGCCGGCACCTGCGCTGCCCTCGGCTTCGATCTTTTCCATTTTCTTATGCGCATCTGCCACTTTCGACTGCATCTGCTGCATGGTCTTCATCAATCCGCCAAGGTCTTTCATTGCACTCGTCCTGTCAAAAAGGGATACGCCATGATCCCGAATTAAGTTCTAGTCGCCGACGCGGCGGCGGTTAAAGTCCACCGATAGGACATTGCTGACCTCAGCGTCACCGTCTTCATCGCCGTCCTCAACGACAGCTTCCAAGGCCACTTCTGGGACCGGTGCAGCGCGGACGTCGAGAATGCGGGCACCGGGAAAAGCTCTCAGTGCCGCAACGACTTCGGGGGCCTGTTTAGCGGCATCGACCCGCTCAACCTCCAAACGCTTGTTCCGCTCGGCAATACTCTCTTGCCCGCCAGAGCCCGCTTCTACCAGCCAGTCGTCGCCAGTAAGGGCAGACAGCGCTTCCACGGCGCGCTTTTGAAGGTCTACCGGCGCATTGGGCAAAAGCTCGATCACCAAGCGGCCGGGCTCGAGGCTGACTGGGCGGACAAAGCGTTCCAATTCTGTCACGAGCACAATTTCACGGGCGTCTTCAAGCGCTTCGAGCAAGCCTTCAAAGCTTAAACTCGGCTGCGCGGCTGATGTAGGTGTAGGCTGCGCGGCTTGGGGTACCAAGGCGGCCGTTGGGCCAGCACTGTGGCCTTGGGACGATGCTGGGCCCGGCGAGCCAGAGGTCGCCATGGGCTGGCCAATCAAGAGACGGGCTAAATCTTCAGGCGGCGGCAATTGCTGGGCAGCGCACGCGCGCAACAAACACATTTCAGCGGCTTGGACCGGATCAGGTGCCCGGCCCGATTCTTCAAAGCCCCGCAAGATCAATTGCCACAGGCGGCCAAGCGCGGCAGGTGTGGTACTGTGCGCAAAGGCCTTCATTTGCTGGATATGGTCGCTTGCGCCTGCGGGATGCCAATCGGCACCCAGAACATCCCCGCGCGAGATCTCGTGGGTTAAGTCCATCAAGTCGCGCAGCACAAGGCCCGGATCAGCGCCTAAATCATATTGTTCGCGGAAAGCTTGTAGCGCCGTCTTGGCATCGCCCTTGAGGATCGCGCCCAGCAAATCCATGGTGCGGGTCCGGTCAGCCAGACCCAACATGTCGCGGATCTCGGTGCCGGTGACCCCATTGCCCTGATCCTGAACTATGGCTTGATCCAAGAGCGAAAGGCCGTCGCGAGCAGAGCCTTCGGCCGCGCGTGCAATCAATTCCACGCCGTCGCGCGCAATCTGCGTGCCTTCACGACTTGCGATCTTTTCCAAATAATCGGCCAGCACCACGGGCTCAATCCGGCGCAAATCAAAGCGTTGGCAGCGCGACAAAATGGTGACGGGGACCGAGCGAATTTCAGTGGTTGCAAAGATGAATTTCACATGCGGAGGCGGCTCCTCCAACGTCTTCAACAGCGCGTTGAACGCGCTCTTTGACAGCATGTGCACTTCGTCGATGATATAGACCTTGTAGCGCGCCGCGATTGGGCCATAGCGCACCCCATCGAGCAATTCGCGCATATCGCCCACCCCGGTGCGCGAGGCGGCATCGAGTTCAAAGACATCGGGATGATTGCCCCGCGTGATGGCTTCACACTGGCTGCCGAGCGGATCAAGCTGGATCGAAGGCCGATCAATCGTCTCCGTTTGATAATTGAGCGCGCGCGCAATCAGGCGGGCTGTCGTGGTTTTGCCGACCCCGCGCACCCCGGTCAGCATGAATGCATGGGCGATACGGTTAGAGGCAAACGCATTGGTCAAGGTGCGAACCATCGCCTCTTGCCCAATCAAATCTTCAAAGCGTTGGGGCCGATATTTGCGGGCCAGCACCAAATAAGGTTGGGCACCCTGCTCAACTGCGGTCTTTTGTGGCACCTCTGCAGGCTCACCAAACATCGACAAGGTCAGATCGTCCGGCTCAGCATCGGCTTGGTCGTACCCAGAAAATCCTCCTGACTGTGGAAGATCACCTTCACCGCCAAGATCCGTTTCGTCCATGCTGGGGTTCCAAACTGTGGGTGCGCACAGGTAAAAGGGTGGAGACCGAACGGCGACCCATAGCGAAACTCGTTGCGGCTGCTTCCTTCCGGACCTGACCGAATTGGCGAGGACTACGTCCACCGCCGATCTCCACCCCCCATATCGCAAGTCAGGTCGCTAGTTTCAAGCGCTAATGGCGGCAATCCTGTGGATGCAGCAGGTGCCAGCCAGCAACAAATCGTGCTTGACCAAGACGGGCGGGCCAGTTCAGGTGCAGTCTATGGCACAAACTTCTGATTTCATCCCCTTCACCGCCTTCCCTCTCGACCGCGCCAGCGCGCTGCGCCGCGACGCCGACAAAATGGAAAGCCTGCTCAATCATCCCGACACCGATTTGATCTTGATCCAAGACGGCAAGCCTGTTTTGAGCCAAGACCCGCAATCGACCGGCGCGCGTAAGCTGTTGCGACTAGCGAGCACCAGCCGATCCGCCTTTCTGCCAAAATCGAGCCCAGAACCCATTTTAATGGGGTTGGATGACAAGGGCCGGGCAACCTTTGCAACCACCTTGCCCGCCCGGTTTGATTGGAATGACGGCCCGATTCAAGGCTTGGGCGAACCCGAAGATTTGCGCATGGCCGCAGGCATCATGGACATGGCCGACCTCGCCATTGCCGGCACGGCGAAAGCGATCTTGGACTGGCATAGCCGCCACGGCTTTTGCGCAAATTGCGGTGATACAACCCATATGGCTGAGGCGGGTTGGAAGCGGGCCTGCCCATCGTGCAAAACGGAACATTTCCCGCGTACAGACCCGGTCGCCATCATGCTCGCAGTTAAAGGCGATCAATGTTTGCTGGGTCGCGGTATTGGCTTTCGGGCGGGCTTTATCTCAGCCCTGGCTGGCTTCATCGAACCCGGCGAAACAGTAGAAAAAGGCTGCGCGCGCGAGTTGTTTGAAGAAGCTGGCGTCAAGATGACCAGCGCGCGCATTGTCGCCAACCAACCTTGGCCCTTCCCGTCGCAATTGATGATTGGCCTAATTGCCGAGGTCGAGAGCTATGACCTCAACATTGACACACACGAAATATCCCAAGCCATCTGGTTTAGCCGGGATGAGGCGCGGCAACTTTTGTCTGAAGCCGGTTGTACACGCGATGGCGTGACCTTACGCGCCCCGCCTCCACTTGCGATTGCCCATCATCTGATCCGCATCTGGGTCAGCGAGAAGGTTTAGGCAAAATCCCGTGCCAACTCGGCCCGTGTAGCTGGGCTCAAGATCGTCAGATGGGCATAGCTCTCATGATCGCTGCCGACCATGATTTGGGTTGTCGGCTCCCGAAACACGGCGATATGGGCGGGTTCCAGCGGAAAATGCATGAAGTGAACCGAAGACGCCTTGCCATCCGAGCGCGTGCGCTCGACGTCACCTTCCGGCACCGCGCGGACTTTCTCGGTTCCGATTTGTAAGAAGAAATGTTCTTCAATGCCGCCCAAACGCGCGAGAATATTGGCCCGACGCACAGGCTCATCAATTTCAAACATAATGGTTGCGACTAATTCAGACCCCTTGGGGATCAGAGGGTTATAGGCGGCCAATTCGTCCTGAATTTGTTCCTCCCCGCCCTTTTCAATCAGAAGCATCTCTTGAATCTGGAACAACATCGTCTCGAACGTTTCGAAATAGACGGTGCAGACAGGCCCCAGATCAATCCGGCGCAGTTTCTTGATCGGCAATAATTCGGCCCGACGCGCCTTGCGAACGAGGGAGAATTCCGCATCCGGTATCAAGTCAGAACGGGTGATGGTGCGAGAAGAAGCAGGCATGTCTTTTTTCCTAGCTAAGGCCGTAGGCGCGGGCCAAAATCTCAATGGGGTGGGCTTGTAGAGGTTGTTTTGCAGGGCCCTTGTCTGGCCCAGTCTCCGCAATCAACATCTGCCCCAAATGCTTGCACGCCAACGGGCAGTCGGAGCACAAAGTCTCATTATCTTTGGCAGCGACCTGTTTGGCGGCCGGCTTACCAACTTTAAAGGCCATTGGCTTGGTTTCTTTCAGGACCCCAAACGTGCCGCCATGGCCAGAGCAACGTTCCACCACATCCACTTTGGTGTCTGGAATGAGCTTGAGCATCTCGGCCGACTTCTGGCCCATATTCTGCGCCCGCGCGTGGCAGGCGTGATGCACGGTCACGCCACCTTCGATGGGGTTTAGACCCGCAGCCAATCCAAATGTCTTGGATAGCTCGACCATGTATTCGCTGATGTCTTTGGTAGCGGCAGCCAACTTCTTCACTTGCGGATTATCCGGCAAGATCAATGGCCACTCAAACTTCATCATCAAGCCACAAGAGGCCGTCAAGGCGATGACATCATGGCCCGTATCGATCCAATGTTCAAAATGGGCCGCAACACGGGCAGCCCGCCCGGCCACTTCGGCAATATCGCCCGCCTCCAATTGCGGCATCCCACAGCATTCGGGATAAACCAAGGTGCTGGCAATGCCTTGCTTCGCCAAAACCTCAGCGGCAGCAACGGCGGTATCTGGGGCGTTATAATCGACAAAGCAGGTCGCATAGAGGGCGGCTTTGCGCTGATTATAGGCGGGGCCTGCTGCATCGCCCGGCGTCGTCATCGCCAATCTGTCGGAGGCCGTGGTTGTGTGGAATTTCGGCAGCTCAACATCGGCATCAATGCCGGTCAACGCCTCAATTACTTGGCGGACAGGCTTATTTTTAACGTCGCTCGCCCAATTCGCGATACCTGCAACCGGACGGGCCAAACGGCCATTGCGGTCGGTTTCGCCTAAGGCCTCTCGGACCGGGTTGTCGATCCCATCCGCCCGACGCTTCGCAGCTCGATGGCGTAAAATTAGATGCGGGAAGTCCAAGTCAAATTCGTGCGGCGGCACGTAGGGGCATTTGGTCAAGAAGCACATATCGCACAAGGTGCACGCGTCGGCGACATCCTGATAGGCAGCCTTTGGCACGCTATCGAGTTCACCGGTCGGACTTTCATCAACCATATCAAACAGTTTGGGGAAAGACTCACACAGATTGAAGCAGCGCCGACAGCCGTGGCAGATATCGAACACGCGTTCCATCTCATGCTCGATGAGAGACAGATCGTAATAGCTCTCTTCCTGCCAAGCGATTGGATGACGAAATGGGGCATCAAGACTGCCCTCACGCGGTGCCCGCTTTGTCTCTTCTGCCACGAAGTGCCCTTTCCCTAGTAACATCCGAAATAAGCAAGAGGGCTGAGCTTAGCCCAGCCCCCTGCCAGAATCGGAAAACGCGAATTATGCGTCCATGCTGTCCAAAGCGCGCTGGAAACGACCAGCGTGGGACTTTTCAGCTTTTGCCAAGGTCTCAAACCAATCCGCAATTTCGTCGAAGCCTTCTTCACGCGCAGTGCGCGCCATACCGGGATACATGTCGGTATATTCATGAGTTTCGCCAGCGATCGCAGCTTTCAGATTGTCAGCAGTGGCTCCGATTGGCAGGCCGGTGGCTGGATCGCCAACCGATTCCATGAATTCCAAATGGCCATGGGCGTGGCCGGTTTCACCTTCGGCGGTCGAACGGAAGACACTGGCGACATCGTTATAGCCTTCCACATCTGCCTTTTGCGCGAAGTAAAGATAGCGGCGATTGGCTTGGCTTTCACCGGCGAAGGCTTCTTTAAGATTGTCGAGTGTTTTGCTGGTTGCGAGGCTCATCATGTCTCTCCTGAAAATCGAAGCTAACCCTTGCCTGACATCGCAGACAGGTTGCCGGGGCCTGAGTACAGAAAGTTGGCGCAAATACCAATTGAATTTAACTATCGCACCCATAGATTTGATCAATGTTACGTGAGCGGTCCATAACTCACGCGTGCAACCAAGGGCAGGTTCGTTATGGCTGGGGACCCGCAGCGGCAGGCTGGGCTACAGGTGCCGTCGGTGTAACGGGCAAGACGCCGTCGGCGGCCTCTGCCGGCGTGGTGTTGGCCCCGGTGGCTTCCCCACCCGCCCCATCGGCACCGGTGCTGGCACCGTTCATTTGTAGAAGGCTTGCCGGATCAATCGGCTGGGTTTGGCCTTGGGGCACATTTGGGCCCGGTGCTTCGGTGCCGTCTGGATAAACCCAGCGTGAAGCCCCTTCATCGATACTGATGGCCGCCTTTGGCGCAAAGCCCTGGCTGCCATCATTGAGCCGCAAGACGTACCAAGCAATGCCCGAATTGGTTTGGCCAATCACACGGACTACTTCGCCGGGTTGGAGCGCACGGACAATTCGGGAATTGGGCAGCGGTGTTGCCTGCACATTGGCGATCTGGATGGCGCGGCCCACAGCACCGACGGTGGCATTGTCCGCGCCGATCCCATCATTTCCGTTGGCGTCATCATCGGCTGTTATAAAGCGCTGCAAAATATAAACAATCGTGTTGCCATCCAATGGGACACGCATCCACAACTCACCCTCTGCCTCTACCGATCCGTCAGACACGAGGCGGGTGCCACCGTCGACGGTGCCAACAATTTTGCCAGACATCGAAGGGGTTTCACGCAGGTTCAAAAGGGCGGACGTGACGATATTGCGAACGCCGCCGCTAATTTTATTACTGCCGCTTGTTGGCACAATCTCGCGAAACAAGGCCTTTGGGGCGAAGCCCTTCGCACCATCCACAGCGGTCAATGAAATCCACTCAACCCCGGCTTTCTCACCGACGCTTTGAGCCGATACAATGGTGCCTTCCTTGAGTACCAAAGCGATAGGTGCCGTCAGAGACGCCTCTTTCCGGACTTCTGTACGCCCCAAGGCACTATAGGATCTTGGCCCATCCAAGGTCGGCACCGCGGCTTGTTGGCCCGAGAACATTGCCCTAAACCCGAAAAAGGCACCCAAGATCACCAGCGCCGAAACGCCAATTGCGCCCATGATCAGTAAGACCCGGCTTGCACCGCTCGATCCCCGAGGCCGCATAGCTTGCGATGTCTGGGTTTCCTCTGAAAACATGCACTTGGCTTTCGCGAAAGACGGGTTGGGACCTACGGATTAATCAGCGTTTCGGCTGGTGCTTTATCAGGACTTGCGCCAGCGCAACAGGGGTTAGGCCGTGAGAGCAACAGCGCCAACCTTATTGATTGGCGACAAGGGCCCGACCAGACAACCATCCCTGATTCCCCTTAGGCGAGGTGACTTGGTACCACGGCATACCGGCAACAATGCGGACATCTTCAACCGACATCAAGGTATCGGTTGGCAAAACCTCCAGCACCGGATCGCTCGCAACCCCGGGGCGTGCCCGCAAGCTCGCTGTCGGGGTATCCACACGCATCAGTGTGCCCACGCTAACAGCCATGGGCCCAGCTGGAACTTCGGGCTCAGCTTTCGGCGCTGGCGGCGTGCTGGCTTCCGCTGGCGGTGCCGCGGCGACAGCGGTCGCAGCTATGCTGGGGTTTTGCGAGGCCAGCATGGCTGAATTACCCGATATCCAGCCCGTTCGGCCATTGGTCAATTGAACTTGGTACCAAGCTTGCCCATTCGACATGTGTTGGGCGACAACCATGACCATCACGCCACTGGCCACTTGTCCCATCTGCGGGCTTTCAAGTGCGGGGCTTTGATAGATGGACGCTGGCGGTCCGATAATCTGGTAGGTCAGGGGTTGCGCCATCGGCACGGCTCCCACTTGGACCGGGGCAATCGGCATAATGGAGCCGTTAATTGTATTGCCGGCCAGCGGATCCAGGCTTGAATAATCGCCGTCGCCCTCGCCCAGCGGAGCCAACATATCTTCGCGGATAAATCCCGACCGAGAGCGATCCGTCGGCAATGTGATACGCAGCCAATTCAGGCCGCCAACTTCGATACGCCCCGTCACATCCAAGATCGTGTCGGGGGCCAGCAACATAATCACCGCGCTGGTCGGATCAGGCGAGACGCGTGCCTCGGTGGAGACATCCACGCGGCGCATTTCCGGTGGTGAGATTTGCTGGATATCCAGCCCCTCGGTTAAAGCCGACAGACCGGCTGGGTCGAGTCCTGTCTCGGTGTCTTGCGCCGGGCCAAACAGTCGCCAAGCAATAAAGCCAACCAACACAAGAAGGGCCGCAATCGCAACCCATCGGGTCAATCGCATGATCGTAAAGCCAGTGGATACTTCCGATGCCAGATCCGCGCGGGGTACGTAGCGTGAGGCCGATTCCCGTTCAAAATTTGGCTCCGGCTGAGCTGGCATTGTATCGTGCGCGCTTTGGGAAAAATTCCCAGTGCTGGGCTCGCTAGGCTCGATAATGGCGGCTAAGGGGCTACCGCAGCGCGAACAAACACTTCCCGGCCCGGCATAGGGCAGCTCAAGTTGAGCGCGGGCAAACTCGCATGCGCTCGGCTCATTCGAACACCGACCTTTCCGCACTACCACTCTCCTCACCTGCCTCGTTCGGATCAGCCTAACCAACCATTGTGACTTGGCCAAGCGCCCCGCTGCGCTTTAGACGGTTAAATTCTCGCCATCCGCCGTGACATTGAGCCCCAAACAAAAAAGCCCCGGTCTCTCGACCGGGACTTTCATATTTTGATGGTCTGGTGGTTTAGCCTTGGTGGGCCAAGACAGCCAACAAGAGCAGAGCCACAATATTGGTGATCTTGATCATGGGGTTCACCGCAGGACCAGATGTGTCCTTGTATGGGTCGCCAACCGTGTCACCGGTCACAGAAGCCTTATGCGCCTCTGAACCCTTCATGTGCTTGACGCCATCACGGTCCACAAAGCCGTCTTCAAACGACTTCTTGGCATTGTCCCAAGCGCCCCCGCCGGAGGTCATGGAGATGGCGACGAACAGACCCGTCACAATCACGCCCAACAGCATCGCACCGACTGCTGCCAAAGCCTGCGCTTTGCCGGCAATCATGTTGATCGCGAAGAAGAGAACGATCGGCGACAAGACTGGCAGCAAGCTTGGTACGATCATTTCACGGATCGCAGCTTTGGTCAGAATATCGACAGCCCGACCATAGTCTGGCTTGCCCGTGCCTTCCATAATACCTGGAATTTCACGGAACTGACGACGTACTTCCTGCACAACCGCTTCAGCTGCACGGCCTACGGCGGTCATCGACCAGCCACCGAACAGATAAGGCAAGAGACCACCAATCAACAGACCAACCACAACATAAGGGTTGGACAAGTCGAAGCTGACGTTCACACCGGCAAAATAGGGATATTCTGCTGGATTACTCGAGAAGTATTTCAAGTCTTCGGTATAGGCCGCGAACAACACCAAGGCACCTAAACCGGCCGAACCAATGGCATAGCCCTTGGTCACAGCTTTGGTGGTGTTACCCACAGCGTCGAGCGCATCGGTCGTCTTGCGGACTTCTGGTGGCAGATTGGCCATTTCGGCAATACCGCCAGCATTGTCTGTCACAGGGCCAAAGGCGTCGAGCGCCACAATGATCCCGGCAACCGACAACATGGTCGTGGTTGCAATGGCGATGCCGAACAGGCCTGCCAAGTTGAAGGTCGCCAAAATACCGCCGACGATGATCAAAGCTGGCAGTGCGGTGGATTCCATCGACACGGCCAAGCCTTGAATGACGTTGGTACCATGGCCAGAAACCGAAGCTTGAGCCACCGATTTCACCGGGCGATAGTCCGTACCGGTGTAATATTCGGTCACCCACACAATGGCGGCTGTCACGACAAGACCAATCACGCCTGACCAGAACAGGTTCATGGCTGTAATGGTCACGCCACCGCTGGTCGTATAGGTCTGGGTTACGGTGTATTGGACCACAGCATAAAGGCCCGCAACAGAGAGCACGCCAGCCGCGATCAGGCCCTTATACAAGGCATTCATGATGTTGTTGTCTTTGCCCAGACGGACAAAATAAGTGCCAACAATCGAGGTCACGATCGCCATGGCGCCAATGGCCAGTGGCAAAGACATCATAACAGCCGCACCTGCTTCTTTGAAGAAGATCGACGCCAACACCATGGTGGCAACCAAAGTCACCGCGTAGGTTTCAAACAAATCTGCCGCCATACCAGCGCAGTCGCCGACATTGTCGCCGACATTGTCTGCGATGGTTGCAGGGTTGCGTGGATCATCTTCTGGGATGCCAGCTTCGACCTTGCCAACCATGTCGCCACCAACGTCTGCACCCTTGGTGAAGATACCGCCGCCGAGACGGGCGAAGATGGAAATCAAAGAAGCGCCAAAGCCCAAAGCGACCAATGGATCGATGACTTCACGGCTGGTTGGCTCAAGACCCATGACTTGCGTCAGGACGTAATAATAGCCAGCCACGCCAATCAATGCCAAACCAGCCACCAGCATACCGGTTACGGCACCGGCACGGAAGGCCATGGAGAGACCTGCTGCCAAGCTGTTGCGCGACGCTTCAGTGGTACGCACATTGGCGCGAACCGACACCAGCATCCCGACATAACCGGCAAGGCCTGAAAGAACGGCACCAACCACAAAGCCAAGCGACGTGGTGATGGTGAACAAGAATGTGAGGAGAACCGCAATCGCGACGCCGACGATGGCGATCGTGGTGTATTGACGGTTGAGATAGGCATTTGCCCCTTCTTGAATAGCCGCAGCAATTTCTTGCATACGGGCATTTCCTGGGCTTGCTTTTAGAACTTGTTGAACGGTGATGAACCCGTAGATCAACGCAATGACCCCGGCACCAATTGCCGCGACCACACTCATGACGCTAACGTCCATGTGTTACCTCTTTTCGTTTCCTGGCTCATCCGTGGCGGCAGTTTATCTCCCGCTCTCCGAATGACCCCCCTTTATTGGTCTATCTTCTTTAGGGGGCGATTGCGCCGCTTGCAACGTGCCGCGTCGGTTTCGGGAAATCCTTATCAGTAAACCCCAAAACTGCCTGCGCATTAACCAATCATCGACATTCGTGTGGCAGGAAATTGCAATGACCAACTCAACGCGCCGCTCCACCCTTGTTTTGAGCGCAGCCACCATCGGTGCTGCAGCCCTGTCACCGCTTTTAGCGCCGCAGCGCGCGCAAGCTGCTGAAGGCAAGGGCGAAGGCAAGGGCGAGGCAGCGGGCGAGCCCTTGGTGGCAGAACTGACCAATGTGGTGCTGCCAATCGTCCGCAATGGTGCCTTGGTGAATTATGTGTTTGTCACGCTCAAGATTCGCATGACCGATCTCAATTCCGCGACTTATGTGCGGGAGCAGCATTTCTTTGTGCGCGATGGCATCACCCGCGCCACCGGGCGCAGTCCGATTCCCGAAGGCAACGGCCCCAATACTTATGATCAGGCCGCGATTGTGAGAGTCGTGACCCAAGCAGTAACGGCGATGAAGCCGGGTCTTCGTGTCGCGCGTGTTTCGCTTGAGCAAGTGGCCTTTATGCGCCGCTAAACTGCCAACCGGTGCGGACAGGCAAATCAAGCCTTTCGCCCTGAAAGAATAGATTCAGCCCCTGCCCGTCGCGGCAGACACCAATCTGGGTGATCTGAACCCCTAAAGCCTTCATTTTTGAAGCGAAGGCTTCAGCTTCTGCTGGCGCAACACAGGTCAGAGCTTGATAGTCATCGCCACCTGTGACGAGACTTAAGAGAGCTTCAACGGGGGGCTGCGCGCGATCTAAAAAAACCCTAGCCTCTGCCGACAAGGGCACGCGCTCAAGATCAAGCTCGAGCGCACGTCCCGAGGCCGCTGCGACATGGCCCGCATCGGCGAGCAGACCATCTGAGATATCAATGCTCGCATTGGCGTGGGCTGCGATGATCGCGGCTACGGCCAAAGGCGGTGGCGAAGGGGCCAAGGCAATTGAGACCGCACCTTCCAGCCCCTGCCCGTCCATCAAGCCCAAACGCACTTGCAATCCCAAAAACGGGTCGCCAATCGTGCCCGTCAGAAAGATCAGATCACCAGCCTGTGCGCCGCTGCGCAAGATCGGCTGACCCGCGGCCGAAAGCGGCACGCCCACCAGCGTGAGGCTAGCTACCAATGGCCCATGAGTGGTGCTGGTATCGCCCCCCAGCAGCGGGCACGCGCCGCACAGTTCTGCCAAGTCCTGCCCCAGTCCCGCAGCAAAATCGGCCAAGTGTGCGTAAGGACGGCTTTTTGGCCAAGCCACCGACAAAAAGGCGCCGCTGGGCTTGCAGCCTTTGGCAATCAAATCCGACAGATTGCGCCGTACCAGACGTTTGGCGACCCAGTCCAATGGGTCACTTGGCAGGAAATGGGTGTTTTCAATGATCTGATCACAGGTGACGACGTGGCCAAACGGCGCGCTGGATAGCTGGGCCACATCATCTTTCAGCCCAAACGCGCCCGGCGCGCCAAGGGTAAGTGGTGCCCAGAGCTGCGCAATTAGGTCAAACTCTGGAGGTGCTGGTTCCACAAAGGCTACCGCGTGTTCAGGAGGTCACTTGGCGGAGGTCATTGGCATTTAGCTCGCGCGCCAAACGGTCGAGAAGCCCATTGGTGAACCCACCTTCTGGTCCATCAAAGAACGCGTTTACGATGCCAACATATTCATCGATCACAACCGCAACTGGCACATCGGCGCGGCGCAATAATTCAAAAGTCGCCGCGCGGACCGTGGCGCGTACAATCGAATCAATCCGCTCCAGCCGCCAGCCCTTCGCCAGACGTGACTTAATCGACGCATCGATCAAGGCTTGCTCGGCCACCACACCTTCAACCAAGGCGCGGAAGAAATCCACGTCGGCTGTCTCGAGCGGCCCTGTCTCACTATCTTCTCCCAAACGGTGATCGACATATTCACGCACCGTCGATGTCACACCGCCGCCGGACATTTCCATCTGATAGAGCGCTTGCACGGCAGCCAGACGCGCACCGCGGCGCGCATCGGTGATCGACGAAGGTTTGATGCGGGTCATACGCCGCCCATGTTCAAGCGCCGCTTGACCGACAGCATGGTGAGGCAGGCTACAACGGCATCCTTGCCCTTGTTCTTTTGATCGCGCTTGGCGCGAACGAGGGCTTGGGCTTCGTTTTCCACCGTCAAAATGCCGTAGCCAATTGGCAGACCTTCAACTGACAGCTCCATCAAGGCCCGGGCGCTCTCGCCACAGACATAGTCATAATGCGAAGTCTCACCGCGAATAACGCAGCCCAAAGCCACATAGCCATCATAGTGACGGCCTGCTGGGCGATGGGTAGCGCGATCAGCATGGGCGATCACGGCCGGGATTTCAAAGGCACCTGGCACCTTGATCAAATCATAGGTGCCATTGACGGCCTTGATGGATTCAGTGGCACCGGCCACCAATTCTTCCGCGATATGGGCATAATAGTCGCCGACGACAATCAACAAGTGGGGCGGATCGAAAGAAAGTGTCATAGCCTAGTCCAAGGTTGAAGCTGGTGAAATGGTCGTCAGGTCTTACGAGATAGGATGCGTTCCACGTAACGTGCAACTTGATCGGCTTCAAGATTAACACGTGTACCTAGCTTTAGGCGACCCAATGTTGTCACCTGCCATGTGTGGGGAATGATATTGATCCCGAACGTCACATCATCCACCTCATTGATGGTCAACGACACGCCATCGACCGCGATGGATCCTTTGGGCGATACATATTTGGCCAAGGGCTCCGGCACTTGAATGGTGACCCGGTGGCTCTCGTTTTCAGGGGTCACTGCAATGACTTCGCCAATACCATCGACATGGCCTGAAACCATATGGCCGCCCAATTCGTCGCCCAATTTCAGGGCTCGCTCGAGATTAAGCTGTGTCCCAACTTGCCAGTCCTTGGCACATGTTACATCCAAAGTCTCTTGGCTGACTTGCACCCGCCAGCGCGACCCTGTCGTGATCGATTCAAACGAAATAAGGGTGAGGCAGACCCCTTGGTGGCTGACTGAAGCGCCTAAGGCCAAACTCGCCGCATCATAGCCGCTATCGACTGTGAAAACAGCATCGGTCCCCGGCCTATGATCCATCGCGACGATGGTGCCAATATCGGTGATTATCCCTGTAAACATCTGTGTGCCTTCTAAGTTGGGCTTAAGTCGAAGCGGTCGAGGACGTCTCGACCAAACCTAATATGGTCCGTCTGGTGGAGGACCCAAGCTTGCGACAATTCCTCAACATCTAGGCTGTCAAACACGGGTCTTCCATCGCCGCCGAGTAGCAAGGGCGCTCGAAACCAAGCGATATGGTCGACAAGGCCTGCTCGCAAGAAAGCGGTGGCTAAGATCGGGCCTGTCTCAACCATCAAAGCTTTGATGTCGTAGGTGTCGGTGAGAAGGCGCAACACCTCATGGAGGTCTAATCCAACAGGACCAGTTTTGCTCACACCCACGCCATGATGATGAACCTGGCAACCGCCACTTGGTGCTTCAGCCGCCACATCTAAGCCCGTACACCAAATCAGGCCAGCCCTATCGGTGGTTTGGATCAGCTTACTATCCAGAGGCAATCGGCCATTGCGGTCGAGCACAATACGCCAAGGCTGACGGGCTGGCATGGGATCAAGCCGCGCGGTCAGTTCGGGATCATCGGCCAAAACGGTGCCAATGCCTGTCAGCACACCGTCATGGGTCGCCCGCATGCGATGTACCTCGGCACGAGATTCTGGTCCTGTGATCCACTGGCTCGCCCCGGTCACCGTCGCAATTCGGGCATCGAGACTGGTCGCGAGCTTGAGGGTGATGGTGGGGCGATGCTTAGCCACCTCAGTCTTCACGCACGGTGCCCCGACGTTTCAGGCTTTCCTTTAATGCGCCAAGCTCATCATCGACAAAACGATTGAAATCTTCTGCCTCACGGAAATCGCGATAGACTGAAGCATAGCGGACGAAGGCAACCGGATCGGTCTCCCCCAAAGCATCCAGGACAAATTGGCCAACCGTGCTGGTGGCAATTTCCGTCTCGCCTGAAGTCTCCAAGCGCCGCACGATGCCAGAGATCAAATGCTCAATCCGCTCCTCGGGCACTTCGCGCTTGCGCAAAGCAATGGCTACCGACCGATGCAGCTTGTCGCGATCAAACAATTCCCGCGCACCGTCGCGTTTGATCACTTTCAATTCGCGCAATTGCACGCGTTCAAAGGTCGTGAAACGGCCGCCGCAGGCGGGGCATTGACGGCGACGCCGGATGGACACCCCATCTTCAGCTGGACGGGAGTCCTTGACCTGCGTGTCAGCAAATCCGCAGAATGGGCAACGCATGGACGATCCTTTCGAAAGCAGTATTGGCGAAGCGTGTACCTCGCCGATATTGCCCTAATAGATTGGGAAACGGGCACACATGGCTTCGACTTCACCACGCACGCGCTTTTCCACTTCTGGATTGCCATCGGGGGTCCCGGCAAGCGAGTCCAAGACTTCCACAATCTTGTTGCCAATCCAAGTAAATTCCTCGGTGCCAAAACCCCGTGTCGTGCCAGCTGGAGAGCCCAAACGAACGCCAGACGTGGTTGCAGGTGGCTTTGGATCAAATGGCACGCCGTTCTTGTTACAGGTAAAGCCAGCCCGCTCCAAAGCGGCTTCGCTGGCCTTGCCGGTCAGATCCTTGGGCCGCAAGTCGACCAGCACCACATGAGTGTCTGTGCCGCCAGAAACCAGATCGAAACCGCCAGCCTTTACCGCCGTTGCCATGGCCTGCGCATTGGCGACAACCTGACGCGCATAGGCTTGGAACTCTGGCGTCAAAGCTTCACCAAAGGCCACGGCCTTAGCCGCGATGACATGCATCAAAGGCCCGCCTTGTAGGCCCGGGAAAACCGCCGAATTGAATTTTTTGCCCAAAGCCTCGTCATTCGACAAAATCATGCCCCCGCGAGGCCCACGCAACGTCTTGTGCGTCGTGGTTGTGACCACATGAGCGTGATCCAGCGGATTTGGGTGCGCCTTACCAGCGACCAGACCTGCAAAGTGGGCCATGTCGACCATGAAATAGGCACCAACTGAATCAGCAATCGCGCGGAAGCGGGCAAAGTCGATCTGACGCGGATAGGCCGAACCACCCGCAATAATCACTTTGGGCTGATGCTCTTTGGCCAATGCCTCCACAGCATCATAGTCAATCAAATGGGTATCAGGACGAACGCCGTAGGAAATCGCATTAAACCACTTGCCAGACTGGTTGGCGGGCGAGCCATGTGTGAGGTGCCCCCCACTTGCCAAGTCAAGACCGAGGAAAGTGTCACCCGGTTTCAAAAGCGCCATAAAGACCGCTTGGTTTGCTTGCGCACCGGAATGTGGTTGAACATTAGCATAGCTGCAGTCAAACAATGCCTTCGCACGGTCCAGAGCCAAATTTTCAGCTACGTCGACGAATTCACAGCCACCATAATAGCGGCGACCGGGATATCCTTCGGCATATTTATTGGTCAGGACCGACCCTTGAGCTTCAAGGACCGCCCGAGACACGATGTTCTCCGACGCGATCAGCTCAATCTGAGTCTGTTGCCGATGAAGTTCCTCCTGAATGGCAGCTGCCAATTCAGAATCTTTCGCCCCAAGCGAGGATAAGAAAAAATCTTTGCTTACAAAAGTTTGGCTATCAGCGAGGGATGTCATGGCAGAATTGTCTCCGTTTGGCTCGTTCTACATGAACCTAGGCGCAGCTTGCAACAGGGCAAGGGCCAATGCGTACCAAAAGGTAACAGTTAGGCCGGTATTATATACCAAGGTTAATACTAATGAAAATTCCAGTTTTCGAGATAATCATAGAAAATCAAGCTTTTTCTTGCGAAATTTATAATTTGAATTCAATCACGTAGAAACGATATTTCGCAGCCGCAAGGCATTTTTGGAAAGTTGAAACATCGAAAAAAGCTATTTATTGAATTGGGCAATCTTAATTCACGACCAAATCAGTTCTATTTAATCATCGACACCCAACGTAGATAGGAATGTTTTAACATGAGAAATCAAAGAGAGCACGCAAGTTCCGATATCTTGGAAATGACAACAGAGATCGTCTCCTCTTATGTAAACGGTAATGAAATTCGGGCGGAAAATCTTAGTGATCTTATCCGCAGCATCCACAAAAGCCTCGTAACACTGTCTAACGATGACTTTGAGAAGCCAACCGAGAAGCCCAAAGCTGCGGTAAGCTTGGGTAAATCTATCACTGACGACTACATTGTCTGCCTAGAGGACGGAAAAAAACTCAAAATGCTGAAGCGTTATTTGCGATCGAAGTATAATTTGTCGCCAGAAGAATATCGTCGCCGGTGGAATCTGCCTGCAGATTATCCAATGGTCGCACCAAATTATGCAAAACGTCGCAGCGAATTTGCCCGCCAAATCGGTCTGGGCCGCGGGGTACGTGGGCGATAAGCCAAAGGGGGTCGAGGATTTGGGTTTATACTTAACACAGCCAAATATTAATTGGATTGATTAAGTATAAAACCCACCTTTTGGTAAGGAGGTGGATGTGTTTTTGGACAGATCTGCCGCTTTGTTAGATGGGTCAGCTTCTCTCGGGTCTCGATCATCCAACACCATGTGACCCTGCGCGATCAGGCACTGCCCCAGTTTACGCAAAGCCAAGCGGTTTTGGTCAAATTGCGCGGCATTTGACGGTGTGGTCACAGCCACTTCTAGACCAGTAAGGGCATCGATTGCGCGGATCTGCGCGTATGGCCCTCGGATTTGCCGTTCGATATAGATTTCCCGCGCTGCCAGTTGCCTCAAGAGCGGGTCTGGCTGCACCTCCGGTGGCATATCTAGGCGACCTGGCTCCGCGCCTTGGCGTGCCACACATCCAAAACAGACTGCACCAAGGCTTCACACAAAGCATCATCATGCAGTGGGCTCGGCGTAAATCGCAGGCGTTCCGCCCCACGCGCCACGGTTGGGAAGTTGATCGGCTGGACATAAACCCCGTGATCCTGCAGCAATCGATCCGAGATCGCCTTGCATTGCACCGCATCACCGACCAGAAGCGGCACGATATGGGTGGTGGAGCTATCCATCACCGGAAGACCGGCTTCGAGGAACAAGCGCTTCAACAGATTGGCTTGTCGCTGGTGGCGGACCCTAAGCTCTGCGCCCTCAGCACTCTTTAAGATGCGCACACTTTCCAACGCGCCAGCCGCTAAAACGGGCGCTAAGGAGGTGGTGAAGATAAAGCCCGGTGCAAAAGAGCGAATGGCATCGACCATGGCATGGCTGCCTGCAATATAGCCGCCCATCAGGCCAAAGGCTTTGCCCAAGGTGCCTTCGATAACATCGATCCGGTCCAAGGCCCCGTCCCGCTCTGCAATACCTGCTCCGCGCGCGCCATACAGGCCAACCGCATGGACTTCATCGAGATAGGTCATGGCATTATAGCGCTCGGCCAAATCACAAATCGCATGGATCGGCGAAACATCGCCATCCATGGAATAGACGCTCTCAAACGCGATCAGCTTTGGCGCGTCAGCCGGCGCCCGCGCCAAGAGGCTTTCAAGGTGCGCAACATCATTATGACGGAATACGCGCTTCTCACAGCCGGAGCGGCGAATGCCCTCAATCATGGAGGCGTGGTTCTTTTCGTCGGAGAAAATGATGCAGCCCGGCAAGATGCGGGACATAGTAGCCAAAGTGGCATCATTGGCGACATAGCCAGATGTAAACAGAAGGGCTGCTTCTTTCTGGTGAAGATCGGCCAGCTCATATTCCAAGTCGACGTGGAAGCTGGTGGTACCAGAAATATTGCGCGTGCCACCAGAACCCGCACCGACATCGTCGATCGCCCCAGTCATGGCGGCGAGGACGCGGGGATGCTGCCCCTGCCCCAGATAATCGTTGGAACACCAGATCACGATGTCCTGCTCGCCCGTCTCGGTCCGGCGGCGCGCGCGCGGAAACTGGCCTTGGACGCGTTTCACATCGGCAAATACCCGATAACGCCCTTCATTGCGGACTTCCGTGACGGCCTTTTTGAAGGCACCTTCATAATCCATAGTAAGCTGGGCCCTGCGGCCCCCTCATGGTGAGCGTTATTCCGATCGGTCGTTGAGGGATAAGTAGACGAAATTGGTCACAAAGCCATAGGCAATATGTCGCAGCCAACAGAAGCCATAGGCGATTTCACACAAAAAAGCCGCTATCGAGCGTTCGATAGCGGCTTTTTGATTGAGGTGTTGTGCGCCTGATTACAGGCGGAAGCGGATTTGGTCGGCCCAGAAGCGCTCTAACCGGGTCAGCGTCTTATTCGATGCGACCAAATCAGGGCTCTCAACACCACCGACAGGGCTTAAGGTAGCGGCGTGGCGTTGGAACATCACGTCCAATTGTTTACGCAGGTCGCCACCTTCTTTGGTCAGGCGCAAGCGGATCTGACGCTTGTCGTGCAAGGACTTGCCGCTCTCGACATAGCCGAGCTCATGCAATTTCTTCAAATTGTAGGAAACATTAGAGCCCAGATAGAAGCCGCGGGACTTCAATTCACCCGCAGACCATTCCGCATCGCCAATGTTGAAAATCAAAAGCGCTTGAACGGGGGTCAGATCATCATGACCCGCACGATCCAAATCGTCCTTCACCACATCCAGCAATTGCCGGTGCAGGCGCTCTACCAAGGACAGCGCACGACGATATTCGCTTAAGCTCGATTCTTCGACCAGTTCGCCGACAGAATTCTGTTGTGTTTGACCCGCCATATTTTTATCTCCCGCCGTATTCTTCGACGTTTCGAGATAACTTAAGGCAAAGTCTCTAATATCTTGTTAAAATGAACTTTACTGGTTCCTAAGCATATCAATGACACCCGAGAAGTCACGATTTGGCGGGTATTTAACACTATATTCACTATAAATTTCTTCTGATTTTAAGGCTAAGGACGCGGTCATGCCAACGGCGTGGGTTGCCTCCAATGCCAGCCTTAAATCCTTCAACATCAGTGCGCCGGCAAATCCGTTGGCAAAATCTCGGTTGGAAGGCGCTGTTGGCACCAATCCTGGCACGGGCGCATAACTTGTCATCGACCAGCTTTGACCTGACGATTGAGACGCGATTTCAAAGAAGGCCTTGGCATCTAAGCCGAGCTTTTCCGCCAGGACAAAAGCCTCACACGTGCCGATCATCGAGATGGCCAGCAGCATATTGTTGCAAATTTTGGCTGCCTGCCCTGCCCCAGATTGCCCCGCATGGATGACCGCCTTACCCATAGCCGCAAGGATAGGCTTTGCCTTTTCAAATTCCTCTGCTGTCCCGCCAACCATGAAGGTCAGCGTACCAGCAGCAGCAGCAGCTACGCCACCCGATACGGGCGCATCACACATCAAAAAGTCGCGCGCACGGGCAAATTCACCAGCGGCTCGCGCATCTTCCACTGAAATGGTCGAGCAATCGATGAAGACCGCATCGGGGTGCGCATGGGCCAAAACGCCTTCACCATTCTGATAGACGTCCAACACATGCGCACCGGTTGGCAACATGGTCACCACAAAGGCTGCACCAGCCACAGCGTCGCCAACAGAAGCAGCAGCCACACATCCAGCGGCAACCGCTGCTTCGATGGAGGCTGGCATAAGGTCATAGGCGCGCACGCGATGACCTGCTTTGGCCAAATTGGCTGCCATACCAGAGCCCATGGCCCCCAGACCGATAAAGGCGATATCTACCATGTGATGGGCTCCCATTCTGGGCCTTCCCCTGCTGCTAGGGGCGCAAAAATCGTATCGAGCAAGGCGTCATCAACCTCTGCCAAAGTCGCAGGCTGCCATTTTGGCGCTTGGTCTTTATCAATAATGACAGCCCGAACCCCTTCGAGGAAGTCATGACGCCGCACGACACGCGCGCCAATGCGATATTCCATCGCCATATGGGTTGCAAAGTCGGTGGCAGCGCGGCCTTGGCGCAATTGGCGGAACGCGACCTTTAAGGTCTGAGGCGATTTTTGGTTCAGCACGCGGGCTTGTTCTTTAGCCCAATCGCTTTCGTCAGCCGATAATGCGTCCATGATCGCCTCGACACTGTCGCCATTAAAGCAATGATTGATGCGCGCGATCGTGTCAGGCGTGAGATGCTGAAGCCGGCCTGCCTCTTCTTCCAAAGCGGCAAGCCCTGATTTTAGCGCAGATAGTGGCGTGTGAGTCGACATTGCGCCCGCCACTTGGGCTTTGGCGGCATCGAGAAGTTCACTCGGCACAAAATGGGTCAAGATACCTGCCGCGACGCAATCAGCGGCCTTCAAGCGCGTGCCCGTCAGTGCCAGCCACATGCCGATCTCGCCCGCCAAGCGCGGTAAGAACCAGCCACCGCCCACGTCCGGGAATAAGCCGACGCCCGTCTCTGGCATGGCAAACAAGGTGCGCTCGGTCCCGATCCGGAAAGGTCCATGCACCGAAATACCAACGCCGCCGCCCATCGTGACCCCGTCAAGGATTGCAACATAGGGCTTTGGATAATGGGCAATCAGATGGTTCAGGCGATATTCATGGTAAAAGAAATCACGCGCATCTTGCCCATCCTTGGCCCCGCTTTCGGCTAACATGCGGATGTCGCCACCCGCACAAAAGCCGCGCGGCCCTGCATGATCAACCATAACGCCTGCGATGGCAGGATCACTCGCCCAAGCCAACAGGGCCTCGGTCATGATCCTGACCATCTCCCCATCCAACGCATGCAGCGCTTCGGGGCGGTTTAAGGTCAAAACGCCCAAATGACCTTGCGTTGAAACCAATACAGGCGGGGCGGCAGCTTCACTCATCGGGTTGCCCGTGCAGCAAAGGCAATGCCCGGGAAGTCAGAAAAGACCCCATCGACACCCGCCGCCATAAAGGCCTGTATTTCAGCGATAAGATCACCATGCTGGGCCAAATAAGTTGGATCCGCACTTTGGCCCTTCCGGTAGTCTTCAGCCAAAAAGTAATTCTCGGCCCGGAAAGTCCAAGGGTGAACAACAAGGCCTGCGGCATGGGCATCCGTCACAAAGCTTGTGGCGCTCAAAGTCCGATTAGCCCCATCCCTTGGCAGGATCAGGATTTTTTCAGGCCCCACGCCATTAGCATAAGCAGCAATCTCTTTCAGACCAGCGACCGTCGCCATGCTGGCATACGTGACGCCCGCCTTATTCAAATCAAATGGACCGCCATCCTTGGCCATCAATTGCACCAAAGGCGCTTTCGTCTTGGTCCGCAAACGCTTCAGATTGGTGACTTCAAAGCTTTGGATGAAGATTGGTGCGTCCGCCGCATCCAAACCATAGCGCCGGATCAGAGTCAGTAAGGGCACATCAAACGATAGGCCTAGGCCTTCAAACCAAGTTGGGTGCTTAGTTTCGGGATAAACGCCGATGGTACGACCTGTCCGCGCGCTTTGCTGTTTAGCTAACTCCAACACTTCTTCAAAGGTCGGCACGTCAAATTGGCCATCATAGGCCATATTGCCCGACCGCAATTGCGGTAGCCGCTCTTTGCAGCGCAGGGTCTTGATCTCGGCCAAGGTGAAATCCTCGGTGAACCAGCCTTCGTGGCGCTCGCCGTCAATCACATGCACCTTCTTGCGATCGGCAAATTCAGGGCGCGCGCTGACATCGGTGGTGCCGCCGATCTCATTCTCGTGCCGACAGATTAGATGCCCGTCTTTGGTCAAAACCAAATCTGGCTCAATAAAGTCCGCACCCTGGTCAATCGCGAGTTGGTAGGCGGCCAAGGTGTGCTCTGGCCGCAAGCCTGAGGCACCACGATGGGCGATGATGATAGGCTTGGTCATGGCACGACCTCCTTTTACTTGCGGGCTAACGGCGGGGTCCACCTGCCCCGAAGCGCAAGCTGAAACCAAGCCTGTACCCAAGGCAGAACCCATACCGATTAACAGGGCGCGACGACCAAACTGAGCGTTAAAAACCACGATCTAATTCCCTTGCGATGATCACGCGCATGACCTCATTGGTGCCTTCAAGGATTTGATGCACCCGCAGATCCCGAACAATGCGTTCCACCTCATAGTCTTTGAGATAGCCGTACCCGCCATGGATCTGCAGCGCCTGATTGGCGACATGAAAGCCCACATCTGTGACAAAACGTTTCGCCATGGCGCATAATTTTGTTGCTTCCGGGCTTTTGGCATCTAATGCGGCGGCGGCATGGCGCAGGAATACACGTGCCGCCTCTAATTCCGTTGCCATATCGGCCAATTTGAATTGCGTGGTTTGGAAGTTCCACAAGGCTTGGCCAAATTGTTTGCGGTCGTGGGCATAGGCAAAGGCACGCTCCAAAGCATCGCTGGCTCCGCCCAAGGAACAGGCGGCAATATTCAGCCGTCCGCCATCCAAGCCTTTCATGGCAAAGGTGAAGCCTTGGCCTTCTTCGCCCAAGCGATTGGCAACGGGGACACGACAATCTTCGAAAATGACTTGGGCGGTGGGTTGGGCTTGCCAGCCCATCTTCTTCTCATTTTTGCCAAACGACAGCCCGGGTGCATCCTTGGGTATCAATAGAGTGGAAATCCCGCGTGGACCTGCCTCTCCCGTCCGCACCATCACGACATAAAGATCAGAAAAGCCCGCGCCAGAGATAAAGGCCTTGGTACCATTGACGATATATTCATCCCCGTCACGCCGTGCAGTGGTCGATAAGGATGCAGCGTCGGAGCCAGCGCCCGGCTCCGTCAAACAATAGCTGGCGATCATCTCCATATTGGTCAGAGCGGGCAGAAAGCGTTGGCGCTGATCTTCTGAGCCGAACGTATCAATCATCCAGCTGGCCATATTATGGATGGATAGGAAGGCCGCGTGGGAAACATCCCCGCGCGACAATTCCTCAAAAATAATCGCTGCGTCCAAGCGCGTCAGGCCTGAGCCGCCAACATCATCGCGCACATAAATGCCCGCAAAACCCAATTCTGCCAGCGCCCCTAAAGTCGCGCGGTCAAGGGTTCCTGCCTCCTCCCACGCCATCGCATGGGGGGCGAGTGAGTCTTTTGCAAATCGGCGGGCGGTTGCGATAATCAGATTTTGGTCTTCGGTCGTGTCGTAGGCCATGTCGGGAATCCTGTGATGCGGGGCAGCGTAGCCGTTTCGCAATTATGGCGCTACACATACTTCCATGACGACACATCTGCCCCCCGCCGCCTTCCCCGCCACCCGTATGCGCCGCAATCGTTTAACCGATTGGCGACGTCGGCTGACCCGTGAAACCCAGTTAAGCGTCAATGACTTAATCTTGGCGATGGTGGTTCACGACGGCACCGAAAGCCGCATTCCGGTGACTTCTATGCCCGGCACCTTCCGCTATAGCCGCACCGAGGCTGTCGCGGTGGCGCAAGAGGCGCAAAGCCTTGGCATCCCGATGATCGCGGTGTTTCCCTTCATCGACCCAGCCCTCAAAAATGGCGAGGGCACAGAGGCCTTTAATCCGAAAGGTCTTGTGCCAGACGTGATTGCCGCCATGAAGAAAGCCGCGCCCAATGTTGGCCTAATGACAGACGTCGCCCTCGACCCTTTCACCGATCATGGCCATGACGGCTTGATTGATGATGCCGGCACCATGCTGAACGATCCAACCATTGAAGCCTTAGTGCGCCAAGCGGTGTTAGAGGCCCAATCTGGAGCCGATGTGGTCGCCCCATCTGACATGACAGACGGTCGCATCGGGGCCATTCGGGCAGGCCTTGATGCTTCAGGTTTCCATGATGTGGCCATCATGTCCTATGCCGCCAAATATGCCTCCGCCTTTTACGGTCCGTACCGCGATGCGATTGGGTCTAAAGGCGCGCTGAAAGGCGACAAAAAGACCTATCAGATGGATCCGGGCAATAGCGATGAGGCCCTTCGCGAAGTCGCGCTCGATATTGCTGAAGGTGCCGACATGGTGATGGTGAAGCCCGGTATGCCCTATTTGGATATTGTTCGCCGCGTCAAAGAAAGCTTTGGCGTGCCGACCTATGCGTTCCAAGTTTCTGGTGAATACGCCATGATGGAAGCTGCCATCGCCAATGGCTGGCTGGACGGTGAACGCGTGCGGCTAGAGGCATTGTCGTGCTTCAAGCGTGCGGGTGCCGACGGCATTATCACTTATTGGGCGATGGAAGCGGCTAAGCGCTTAGGCAAGGCCTAAGAATTAGCGGCGCTTGGCTTTTGGCGCGGCCTTCTTCGGCACTGCGGGGCGTGCCTTCGCAGCGGGTGCCGGTGGCAATTCAGCTGGACCTAGAACCAAGAGTTCCGGCCGACGCTTATCGGAGACATCGGGCAAAACCACCATCGAGATCTGATAAAATGGCTCTTTCGCTCCGCCAGCAAAGGCAATCGATGGGCTTGCTCCAAAATCATCATTGCGACGCGTTAGCTTTTGATTTTTAAGGCATTTTGCCACTTCATCGGAGAAATCGCCCAAGGCTTTCGCCAAGGCGGCTTCATCGGTCTCATCCACCACAGGCGCGGCATAGCACGCCAATGAGATCGACGCATTATAAACGAACCGACAATCAACCAAACCTTCCAGCGGCTTCACGACCGTCACGGGTCGGTTTTCGACGGTCAGCACGCCTTGCGCGTTGCGCACACGCGTCGGGCGGGATTCGGTTGCCACCAGAGACTTAAACGCAAGCGGCCGGTCCAAGGTCGCCTGTTCGATTTTGGCAATGCCATCACACAAATTGGTCGGTTTATAGGGGGTCGGAGTCTCAGCAATCGCTGCCATCATCAAAAGGGAGAACATCAATCAGGCTTTCTCAAAGAAGTGAAACGTTTCGCCAAACTGGAAGTATCAAGGCGGCCACCACCATCGGCTTGGATTTCGGCATAATATCCATCAACCATCTGGGTCAAGGCAAGATCGAGTCCCTTAGCTTGGGCTGCTTCGAGAACAATTCGCAAATCCTTGCGCATCCAGTCAACCGCAAAGCCGAAGTCATAGCGATCTTCCACCATCGTGCCCCAGCGGTTTTCCATTTGCCAGGAGCCTGCCGCTCCTTTGGAAATGGCGGCGAGCACGGCGTCAGTATCGAGGTTTTGCGCTTTGGCAAACGTAACCGCTTCAGCCAGGCCTTGGACGACCCCGGCAATGGCGATCTGATTGACCATCTTGGCCAATTGGCCTGCCCCGGCCTCGCCAATCCGGACAATGTTGCCGCAATAAGCAGACAGAACAGGTTTGGCGCGCTCAAACACCGCCTCGCGTGCGCCGCACATGGCTGTCAGTCGGCCATTGATCGCACCGGCTTGACCACCCGAAACCGGTGCATCCAGCCAATCTAAGCCCGCTCCAGCTGCCGCTAGCGCCAATTCTTTCGATAAAGCCGCAGACGTCGTGGTATGATCGACATAGACAGCACCGGGCTTCATGGCGGCAAAGGCCTCCAGCGCGACGGACCGCGCGTCTGGATCGTCGCCCACACAGGCCATCACAAAGTCAGCGCCTGCCACAGCCTGCGCGATTGATGCGGCGACTTCGCCCGGATTAGATTGCGCCCAAGTTTCTGCTTTGGCTTGGGTACGATTCCAAACCTTCACCGGATGGCCATTTTTGACAAGCCAGCCCGCCATCGGGCCACCCATGACCCCCAGTCCCAAGAAGGCCAGTGTCGGCTGGGTCATGACTTCGCCAAAGCCGACGTTGAACCAAATTGCCCCCGGAAATAGGCGAGGCCTTGGCCATCATGGCGTTGGTAAGCCAAGGTTTGGCCAATCAGGATCAAGTGATCACCCGCCTCAATCCGCTGCACCACTTTGGTGTCAAAAGCAGCAATTGTGCCAGGCAGAACGGGGCTACCAGTTTCCAGTGTAGCATAATCGCCTGCGGCCAGCTTTTGATCGCCCTTACCCGCAAAGCGCATAGCCAAGTCGCCTTGGTTATCGGCCAGAATATTGATCGCATAGGCGTCGCATTTGGAAAACAAGTCGTAGGAATCGGACTTGTTGCCCAAGCACCACAGCACCAGGGGCGGATCAAGGGACACAGACGCAAAGCTATTGACCGTCAAGCCATGGCCGTTTCCGTTTGAATCCAAGGTGGTCACGATCGTGACGCCCGTGGCAAAGCTGCCCAAGGCAGATCGATAGTCTTTTAAGTCAAATGTCATTTGTTCATTCCTGCAAACCTGCTCTTAACCGACATCGTGCATACTTCTCAACACTATCACTGTGAGAAGCACATCATGTCGTCCAATCGGCCAATAATTATCAAAAAAGTCAAAAAGGTAGCCGGTGGGCACCATGGTGGTGCGTGGAAAGTGGCCTATGCTGACTTTGTGACGGCTATGATGGCGTTCTTCCTTCTGATGTGGCTGATCAACACCTCCTCACCCGAGCAAAAGCGCGGGATCGCTGATTATTTCGCGCCTGCCAGTGTGTCAGCCTCAACCTCAGGCTCTGGTGGGATATTGGGCGGAACCGCTCTGGGCGAAGTAGGTGCGATGCAGAAAGGGGCAACCCCCATTTTTGAATCGGCTGCACCTGCCAGCCAACCTTCCAGCCAAGCCGGCGAAAGCAGTGGGCAAGGTGCAGCTGATGCTGCCGATAAAGCAGCTGAGGACGCCATCGCCAAACGCGAAGCGGCAGAATTCCAGCAAGCAGAGATGAGCTTGCGTCAAGCGTTGCAAGATATGCCAGAACTGGCCGAAATGTCGCGCAATATCATTGTGGACCAAACCCCAGAAGGTCTGCGCATCCAGTTGGTCGATCAAGAAGGCCGCCCGATGTTTGAACCGGGCTCGACCGTGCCGAATGACCGCGCGCGCCTGATCCTGCAGGCTGCTGCCCGCATCATCGAGACCTTGCCTAATCGTGTCAGCATTTCGGGTCACACCGATGCCGCGCCCAACCCAGATCCACGCAACTCGAACTGGGACCTGTCGTCGGCCCGGGCAAATTCGGCCCGTCGCGTGCTGACAGCTGCGGGCTTGAGTGAAGACCGCATTGCGCAAGTCTCGGGAAAAGCGGGCTCGGACCCCCTCTTCCCAGACGATCCTTATCAAGCCGCCAACCGCCGGATTGCCATTGTGCTGCAGCGCGCCTCATCACCGCTACCAGCAGATGGTGGTCTGTAGAATTTTCCACAGACTTTCGGGAATTTTGCCCTTTCAGGTGTTGGCCAAAGACTGGGAAGGTTGTTACACTCACCCGACATGAGCACGGACCCGACTTCACCTGCTGGGCGGATTTCCGCTTCCAAGAATATCAGGTTTTACCTGACAGCGGCCCAGCCTTGCCCCTATTTGGACGGGCGGCGGGAGCGTAAGGTTTTTGCTGCCCTCGACGGGCATGACGCGGTTGAGCTCAATGACAGCCTGACTCATGCCGGCTTTCGTCGCTCGCAAAACATCGCCTACCGGCCAGCTTGTGATATGTGCGCGGCCTGCGTCTCTGTTCGGGTTCCCGCAGCTCAATTCGTTTTTTCGAAGCGGTGGCGGCGTGTTTTGGCGCGCAATCAAGACGTCGTCTCAAAGCTCGTTCCGGCCCACGCGACTTATGAACAATATGCCCTGCTCCAGACCTATTTAAAGGATCGCCATTTCGGGGCGGGCATGTCGGACATGTCTGTGTTTGATTATTCGTCGATGGTCGAAGAAACCTCGGTGCGGACTCATATCATTGAGTATCGCTTGGATAACGAAGAAGGCCGCCTGATTGGCTGTGCCTTGGTCGATGCCTTAGCAGACGGACTATCGATGGTTTACGCGTTCTTTGACCCACGCGAATCAAGCCGAAGCTTGGGCAGCTATATGATTCTCGATCATTTACGCCAAGCTCAAGAGGTCACATACCCTTATGTCTATTTGGGCTATTGGGTTCGGGGATCTCGCAAAATGGCCTATAAAACCAACTTCCGACCCATTGAAGCATTGGGATCTTCTGGATGGACCGATCTAAGTCCATTACTTAATAAAGACTAGAAATTTTCGAGTTTGTTGCCTGCAATTAAGGCAAAACCCCTATCGAGTCAGGAAACGTTAAACATTACGCCCCACAAGCAAACTAGCGATGTTTTGTGAGTGGAGTAATCTGTTATGCGCTTATCCTATCTTGTTTCTGCACTTGCTTTATTGAGCAGCCCGGCACTGGCAGATTCGCCGTTCTCTTTTGGTGGTTCGGTTGGGTATGAGTTTCCGGTAAGCGGCAAAATCATCGACCAAACTTCAAGCGCCAGCGTCAATCTGACGACCTTGAACGCCAGTCTCGCGGGCACTGGTATCTTGCGGCTGCGCGGTACGGATTTCAAAGACAGTTCCGACGCCCCACTCAAAGCGACCATCGAAGTGCGCTATGCCTTGACGCAGACCTCTGAAATGTTTGGCGCGATCACTTACAGCCAATCCAATGGCAAAAGCGCCAATATCGGCTGCGTCGAGATCGTCGTGTCAGGTGCCCCAGATTGTTCGACACCACTGACCGCGACCTTTAGCGACTTCAAGCAAATGGGCGTTGAATTGGGTTATCGCCAATGGCTCGAAAGCCCTTTCATGAGCGACCGCTTGTTCCCCTATTACACCCTGCGTGCCGGCGTGACCCAGACCGATGCGCTGTCGGCGACCGTTGCGGCTTCCACCTCGCTGGTCCCCAATGCGCCGATTGGCACCTGGAATCTGTATGACGACAAGGTCACCTATGTGATCGGCGGCGATGTGGGCGCGACCTATCTGATCGCCCCATTTGCCGAAATCGGCGCCGAAGTCGGTGTGCGTTACAATTCCAAACTGTCTGAAGTGGATACAAACCTGACCGCACTGGGCTTGGGTACCGCCAACGACAAGTCAGACCGCATCACGATCCCGGTTTCAGTCCGCCTGAACGCGGCATTCTAAGCGTTTCAATATCTCATTTTGTCTAAAGGGCGTTTGGGCAACCAAGCGCCCTTTTTGCTGGGTCGGTGCTTGGTGCTTGGATGCGAAATGTCCACTCGGAACACCTGCCTGCTTGAGGCGGTCTAGGGCAGAAGCGACAGGTTTAGCCATAGCGTGAATTGCGGCGGCTAAAGCGACCTTTGGGGGCCACAAATAGGCATACTCACAATCGCTCCTTATCGGAGGCCCTGCATCGGGTTATAGAGAACGGTTCCACTTGCTAGGCTTTCATCGGCAAAAGTAGCTGTTGAGAAGAGGCTTCGGCAATCAGCTCGTCGTTCTCGCGCTTCAGCTCTACGCGGCATGTGATCATTT